>JBCCRF010000156.1:0-6906 GCA_039208305.1 Pseudomonadota bacterium | reverse complement strand
CGATTGCAGCAAGTCCAGTTCCGCACCCTGCGGTTTGCCCTTGGCGATGAATTCCGAATTGCTGAAGAAAGACTGGCCGCGTTCGTAGGAGCCGTAGAACAGGTTCTCCCGGGTCCACTCAAAATCGAAACAATGGTTGATGCCCTGAACGGTGCGTGGGTCAGCAAACTTGTCGCGGCGCGTATTTACGGCCCAAGCCTGGAAGCGGGCGATTTTCTCACCGGGAAATTCGCGCTGCACGGCGCGACCGTCCTCAATGGCGGGGAAGTTGTATTCCTGCGCCCATGTCTTTGACGTGAATTCCTCCCGCCAGGTGATGTCACCCTTCTTAAAAGCCTCAAAGGCTGCCTGTCGCGCGCGGAAGAATTCGATGCGGATCGTGTCGAAATTCGATGTTCCCTGCGCGAAGAACAGGTCCTTGCCCCAATAATCTTCCACGCGATCGTATTCGATGAACACGCCCTGCGACAGCCGCCCAACCTTGTAGGGGCCTGAGCCGAGGACTGGGTCCAGACCGGTGTCTTCGAAATCATTTGCCTCGAAAAAAGCCTTTGAGATGATCGGCATCAAGGCAACCGTCAGGATGGTGCGCGCTGACTGGTTGCCGTTGAAGCGCAGCGTCACTGTGCGCTCGTCCACCATCTCAGCGGCCTCCAGATGGGTCAGTTCTACCTGCAGCTGCGGGTGGCCCTTTTCCTTGAAGATATCATAGGAAAACGCGACGTCGGCTGCTGTCACCGGCGAACCATCGTGGAACCGCGGGCCTTCGCGGAGCACGAAGGTGTAAGCATTGCGGTCGTCTGAAATCTCGACCGACTCGGCCAGTCGACCGTAAATGGTGGTCGGCTCGTCCAGCGCGCGGGCCATGAGCGCATCATATGTCAGCTCTACCCGCGGTGGCGCGTTGTTCCTCAGCGTGAAAGTGTTCAGGGTATCGAAGGTCTGCGGGTTCTGGTTGTAGGCCCAGTTGGGCACCGAGAAATTGAACACGCCGCCCTTGGGTGCATCGGCGTTCACGTAGTCGAAACGTGTGACGTCCGGTCCGTATTTCAACTCACCAAAGGCCGACAGACCGTGCAGCTTTTCGCCGGTAGGATTAGCCGCGAGCGACAGACCTGACCAATTGGCAGCTGCGCCCAGCAGAAACGTGCCGAGGGACAGTTTGCCGAATTCGCGGCGGGTTAGGTCGTTCATGGGAGCCTCGCTAGCAGCTGCACTGAAAGGTCAACGGAGATCAGTAACGTTCGTTCAACGCGGCTTCTTTTTCGGGGATGATCCACCAGCTAAAGGAATCGTGGCCAGCATAGCTTGGTTGCGTCTCTGGAATGCCGAACTTGTCCCAATGCGCTACGCGGTCGGTGGACAGATACCATTGCGGCACGACGTAATATCCGTGCAGCAGCACTCTATCGAGCGCACGGGTGACATAGACCAACTCCTCGCGATCCTCGGCGAAAATGACCTTCTCAATCAACGCATCGACGACAGGATCTGAGATACCGGAATAGTTGCGCGACCCTTTGCGTTCAGCGGCACCGGAACTCCAGTATTCGCGCTGTTCGTTGCCAGGTGACTGCGATTGGCGCACCGTGGTCGCGATCACGTCGAAATCAAAATCGGCGGCCCGCGAGATTAACTGCGCCGTATCGACGACGCGGAAGCTCGCATCGACACCGAGCCTGCGCAGCGCGTCGATCCACGGAGCATTGATGCGCTCCGACGACGGATTGGCGCCGATAATTTCCAGCGTCAGACGTTCGCCCTTATCGTTCACGAGGTTGGTGCCGTCACGCTTCCAGCCCGCTTCCTGCAGCAGTTGGAATGCTTCGCGCAGATATTTCCGCTCGTCGCTGCGCTCTTTGTATTGCGGCAGCGTGAACTCCTCGGTGAAGACTTCTGGCGGCAGCTGGTCGCGGAACTCCTCGAGGATTTCCAGCTCTCGACCTTCGGGCAGACCAGTCGACTGCAATTCAGTACCGCCGAAATAGCTGGTCACCCGCTCGTACTGGCCGAAGAACAGATTGCGGTTCATTGCCTCGAAATTATAGGCAAGCCCAAGCGCCCTGCGCACCCGGCGATCCGCAAATTGCGGTTTACGAGTGTTCAGGAACCAAGCCTGCATGCCGTAGCCCGATGATTCCGGAAACTCTTTCTTCATGACATCGCCCCGTTCGAAGGAGGGGAAGTCGTAGCGGCGCGCCCAGTATTCGGCGCGGTTTTCAAGGCGGATATCTTCGAAACCGCCTTTCTTGAAGGCTTCCCACTCGGCATTGGGATCCTTGAAGTAAGTGAACTTGAGGCGGTCAAAGTTGTTGCGGCCCTTGCGTGTGAAGCTGTCGGTTGCCCAGTAATCCTCGACACGTTCCCACTCGATGGACACACCTGCCTCGAATTCCGCGATGCGGTAGGGACCAGAACCAAGCGGTGCCTCTAGCGTGGTTTTGGTGAAATCCCGCTTGTTACCTTTCGCGTCATTTGCCTCCCACCAATGCTTCGGCAGCACTGGCAGGTCGCCGAGTATAAGGGGCAACTCACGGTTGTTCTTTTGAGAGAAAATGAAGGTGATCTCGCGCTCATTATCGATACGCGCCTCCGTCACGTCGCCGAAATAACGGTCGAAAGTCGGTGAATGCTCCTTCAGCTGCTCCAAAGACCACTTCACGTCCTCCACCGTAATCGGCTTGCCATCATGCCACCGGGCATTTGGGTTCAGCCGATAGGTGGCGGTGGAATAGTCGTCGGGATAGGTAAAGGCTTCCGCGATCAATGGGTGGGTAGAAGAGGGTTCGTCGATCCCCTTCTCCATCAGCGTGTCCCACAGGATGCCGCCCTGAAAATTCAGCCCCGCCGCGGGCACCCCCTGCACGATGAACGGATTGAAACTGTCGAACGTGCCGATGGTGGTGGAGTTCAGCGTGCCGCCCTTCGGCGCGTTGGGGTTCACGTGGTCGTAATGGGTTTTGCCGCTGTCCTCATATTTGGACTTGCCGATCAGCGACGATGTGGTGATCCAGCCCCGTTCCTGCGCAAACGTCTGCACGGGTGTTAAGCTGAAGGCCAGCGCGGCAGCGAATGTCACTGCTTGTTGGACGAACCGCTTCGTCAGATTTGTCGGCATCATGTTGATCTCCGGCGCAGGTGTCGGCTTCGTAGAAACACTATGCACCGGCCCGTGCCGGTCAAGTTACGCAATTGTCACTCTTTTGTTGGTGGTCGGGCGAATTTGCGGTGTACTGCGGGCCAAACGAAAATCGGCGCCGCAGTTCGGAAGCTGCGACGCCGATGAAATTTCAGAAAGTTCATCTACCTTAGTTGCTGGTGGCGGGCTCCGCAGCTTCTTCCGCAGATGGCATTTCAGCCGGATTGTCAGACAGTGTGCGCATCCATGCGATCAGCTCTGCGCGTTCTTCGACCTTCTTGATACCCGCAAAGCCCATGGAGGTGCCGGGAACGTGGCTTTTCGGTTTCCACAGAAATCCGTTCAGTTCCTGATAGCTCCAGACTTTGCCTTCACCATAGGTCTGCAGTGCGCCGGAGTAACCGAAGCCTTCGACGCTCGCGATCGGACGGTTCACGATGTCCCAAAGCTGCGGGCCCACCTTGTTGGCCGACCCTTTATCAAAATTGTGACAGGCCGCGCATTTGCGGGCTACGCCTTCACCATCCTCTGGTGACATGGAGGCGAGCATCGGCATCACCGGCTCGGCAGTTTCAGGCTTAGGATCCGCCACCTGTATATCTACCGGGCCGCCTTCGATTTCAAAACCAGCCGTTTTTGAATCGCTGGAACCGTACAGCCCATCCGACAGGAAAGTTACGCCGAGAACGACGAATGCGACGGCGAGAAAGGCACCGAAAACCTTGTTCCACTCATACGAATCCATGCAACGCTCCATTTTGCATGTTTGGTGGCGGACAGCAGACCGAACCGGCAACGGTTCGCGCAGAGGTATCGCGCCGCTCTTATTTGCGCCGGAAACTAGGGGCTTTGCCATGGGCTTGCAACACCTGTTACAGGTGCCGTCATGAGACTTATTGCCCAGTCGATTGCCCGCTTCTTGCGGCAAGTAGTTGTGCGATATTCGAGACCTATGAGTTGGCCGCCATGAGCAAAAGCACGACCCTTGTCATGGTACCCGCCCGCATGGCGTCAACCCGCCTGCCAGGCAAGCCGTTGGCCGATATCGCCGGTCTGCCCATGATCGTGCAGGTGATGAAACGCGGGCTGGAAGCTGATATTGGTCAGGTGGTCGTCGCCACCGATACGCAACAGGTCGCCGACGTCGTTCGCGACCATGGTGGCCACGCGATCATGACGCGGGAGGACCATCCGTCCGGCTCCGACCGTATCCACGAGGCGCTGCAGACATTCGATACCGATGGGCAAGTGCAGACTGTGGTAAACGTGCAGGGCGATCTGCCCACCATCGATCCGGACTCCATCCGCGCCAGCCTGCGCCCACTCATCGACCCGCAAGTCATGCTGTCGACGCTGGCCACCGAAATCACCCGTGAGGAAGAGCGCGATAATTCGAACGTAGTGAAACTGGTCGGTACGCCTGCGGGTGAAGGTATCCTCCGCGCCCTCTATTTCACCCGTGCCACCGCGCCCACCGGGCCGGGTCCACTCTATCACCACATTGGGCTTTACGCTTGGCGTCGCACGGCGCTGGAGCGGTTTGTCTCTCTGCCACCCTCTGCGCTTGAGACCCGCGAACGGCTGGAGCAGCTACGCGCGTTGGAAGACGGAATGCGCGTAGATGCGGCACTGGTGGACACGGTGCCGCTTGGGGTGGATACAGCGGACGATCTGGAGCGTGCCCGCGCTGTCCTGGGCTGATTGGGAAGCTGAATTTAGTGAAAAACGAGACGAGAACCGGCACCATCGCCTTTCAGGGCGAGCCCGGTGCTAATTCGGATACCGCCTGCCGCAACGTCTATCCTGCGATGGACCCGCTGCCCTGCGCCACGTTCGAAGACGCGTTCGACGCCTTGGCGACAGGCAAGGCAGACCTGGCAATGATCCCCATTGAAAACACACTGGCCGGTCGCGTTGCGGATATTCACCATCTGTTGCCGGAAAGTGGTTTTCACATCATCGGCGAATACTTCCTGCCCATCGATTTCCACCTGATGGCCCTGCCTGGGGTGGCGTTTGAGGACATCGAGACGGTCTACACCCATATCCATGGGCTCGGGCAATGCCGTAACATCATCCGCGACAACGGTTGGCGCGGCGAGGTGGCAAGCGACACGGCAGGCGCTGCCCGCATGATCCGCGACAGCGATGACCGTAAGGCGGCAGCGCTTGCCCCGCTGCTGGCTGCGGAACTCTACGGCATGAACGTGCTTCGTGAATTCGTGCAAGACGCTGACCACAACACGACGCGCTTCGTCGTGCTTTCCCGCGAGCCGGAAATCCCCGACGTCTACGCAGGACCGGCGGTAACGACCTTCGTCTTTCAGGTGCGCAACGTGCCCGCCGCGCTTTACAAAGTGCTCGGCGGATTCGCGACCAATTCCATCAATATGACGAAGCTGGAGAGCTATCAGATCGAAGGCACCTTCACGGCGACCCTCTTTTACGCCGATATCGAAGGCCATCCGCAGCAGGACAATGTGGCCTTGGCGCTGGAGGAGATGGAGTTTTTCTGCAAGCGCAAGATTGTGCTCGGGACCTATCCGGCCGACCCGCGACGGAGCTGATGCACCAGCCGCTCATTGGGCAGTAACACAGTCTTGGCGCAAGCCGATGATGGTCCTGCGGAACCTTTCCGACAACTAATGGTTGCTACAATGCACGGGATCGCTGTTCCTGTGGCGCACCGAAACAACGAGCCGTGAAGAGCCTATCATGAAACACCCTGTACTTTCCGCCGCATCAGCTTTTGCGTTCGGTGCTGGGATTGCTGCACTGGCCTTCGTGACGATGCCGCTTCTCGCTACCGTTTGACATGCGGTTCTCGCACCTTTTGCGCATTGAGCGCGAGGGTCGGGACGGGCGGGCGGTTGATCGGCATGGGAGCTACGGTCCTGCCCGCCTACCGATGGACTGCAAGACGGCGCTACAGATCGATTGTCTCGAACCGAGATACGATTTTTTCGACCAGCTTTTCCGCCACGTCCGCCTTTGATGATGGTGCCCATTTGTCCGCACCGTTCTTTGTCACCAACGTAACCGCGTTACGATCGGTGCCGAAGACGCCTTCCGACACATCATTGGCAACAATCCAATCAGCGCCTTTTTTGTCCAGTTTCGCGCGGGCGTGCTCTTCCAGCTTTTCCGTTTCCGCCGCGAAGCCGATCACCAGGTCAGGACGACCCTCCGTACGCTGAGCAACACCGCGCAAAATGTCTGGATTCTCCACCATATCGAGGGCGGGGAATGCGCCGGACCCGTCCTTCTTCATCTTCTCAGACGCTTCACTAGCAACCCGCCAGTCCGCGACTGCCGCAACGAAAATGGCTATGTCTGCGGGCAGAGCGCGGTTGACGGCGTTTTCCATGTCGCGGGCTGATTCCACATCGATCAATGTAACGTCTGCCGGCGGGTCGATGGTAACCGGGCCGGAGACCAGAATGACGTCCGCCCCAGCATCGGCGAGCGCCATCGCGATGGCATGGCCCTGTTTGCCGGAGGAATGATTGGAGATGTAACGCACCGGATCGATCGCCTCCCGCGTTGGCCCGGAGGTGACGATGGCGCGTTTGCCCGCCAGCGGCTTTGGGCGCTCGTCCAGCATGGTTTCAACGCGGGCGAGGATCTCCATCACCTCGCTCATGCGCCCGGTCCCGGCCTCACCGCTTTCCGCCATTTCGCCGTCGGCAGGGCCAATAGTATGAATGCCATCAGCGATGAGTTGATCGAGATTGCGCTGCGTCGCCGGGTGATCCCACATGGCGGGG
>JBCCRF010000155.1:0-6922 GCA_039208305.1 Pseudomonadota bacterium | reverse complement strand
GGTAGTGATGAGGAGCGAGGCGATGGAGGCTGCATCCTGGAGGGCGTGGCGAACCACTTTCACCGGATCAATGATGCCCATGGAGACCATGTCGCCGTAGTCGCCATTGGCGGCGTTGTAGCCGTAGTTGGCGCCTTTCTGATCGAGGATCTTGCCCACGACCACGGAGCCTTCGTCACCGGCGTTTTCAGCGATCTGACGGATCGGCGCCTGAAGCGCGCGACGAACGATGGCGACGCCTGCGGCCTGGTCAGCATTGTCGCCTTCGACTTTCATCTTGTCGGAAGCGCGCAGCAGAGCCACACCGCCACCGGGCACGATGCCTTCTTCGACGGCTGCACGGGTTGCGTTCAGCGCATCATCGACGCGGTCTTTCTTCTCTTTCACTTCCACTTCGGTGGCACCACCGATGGAGATGACAGCAACACCGCCAGCGAGTTTCGCCAGACGTTCCTGCAGCTTCTCACGGTCATAGTCGGAAGAGGTCTCTTCGATCTGCTTCTTGATCTGGGAGACGCGGCCCTCGACGTCTTTCTTTTTGCCGGCGCCATCGACGATGGTGGTTTCTTCCTTGGAGATGGAAACGCGCTTGGAGGTGCCCAGCATGTCGAGCGTGACGCCTTCCAGCTTGATGCCCAGTTCCTCGGAGATCACCTGACCACCGGTCAGAACGGCGATGTCTTCCAGCATGGCCTTGCGGCGGTCACCGAAGCCCGGTGCTTTCACGGCGGAGACTTTCAAACCACCGCGCAGTTTGTTGACCACGAGGGTCGCCAGCGCTTCGCCTTCGATGTCTTCAGCAATGATGAGCAGCGGCTTGCCGGTCTGCACGACAGCTTCCAGGATCGGCAGCATCGCTTGCAGGGAGGTCAGCTTCTTCTCGTGCAGCAGGATGTACGGATCATCCAGTTCGCAGAGCATTTTATCCGGGTTGGTCACGAAGTATGGCGACAGGTAACCGCGGTCGAACTGCATGCCTTCGACAACGTCGAGGGACGATTCGAGCGACTTGGCTTCTTCCACGGTGATAACGCCTTCGTTGCCGACACGCTGCATGGCTTCTGCAATACGCTCGCCGATTTCGGCTTCGCCATTGGCGGAGATCGTGCCGACCTGTGCGACTTCGTCGGAGGTCTTGATCTTCTTTGCCATCTTTTTCAGCGCTGCGACGACTTCATCAACAGCAGCGTCGATGCCGCGCTTCAGATCCATCGGGTTCATGCCAGCGGCAACGGCCTTTGCGCCTTCGCGCACGATTGCCTGGGCCAGCACGGTTGCGGTGGTTGTGCCGTCACCAGCGATGTCGTTGGTCTTGGAAGCGACCTCACGCACCATCTGTGCGCCCATGTTTTCGAACTTGTCTTCCAGTTCGATTTCCTTGGCGACGGACACACCGTCCTTGGTGATGCACGGTGCGCCGAAGGATTTGTCGAGCACAACGTTGCGGCCTTTCGGGCCGAGCGTCACTTTGACGGCGTCGGCCAGCGTGTCCACGCCACGCAGCATGCGGGAGCGGGCATCGGAGCCGAATTTGACTTCTTTAGCAGCCATTGAAGAATTCTCCTGTGAGGCGTCGTCGGGACGCCAGAACTATTTGAGTTGGGAAAGAGGGTCGGGCGTGGCCTTAACCAATCACACCCATGATGTCGGACTCTTTCATGATCAGCAGGTCTTCGCCGCCGATCTTCACTTCCGTGCCGGACCACTTGCCGAACAGCACGCGGTCGCCAGCTTTCACGTCCAGCGGAACCAGTTTGCCGGCTTCGTCGCGAGCGCCGGAACCGACGGAAACGATCTCGCCTTCAGCGGGTTTTTCCTGTGCGCTGTCGGGAATGATGATGCCGCCGGCTGTTTTCGTGTCGGCCTCGACGCGGCGCACGACCACGCGGTCGTGGAGCGGGCGAAAGTTGCTTTTTGCCATTTGTGAGAAATCCTATATCTCGTGGCGCTGCTCCGCAGAGCGCACCTGTTATCTCGATGATGGATGAGGCGTTAGCACTCCCCAAAGATGAGTGCCAACAGACGCCGCTGAGATAGTGAGACCGCCCTCACGCGTCAAGATCGTGGCCAAATTTTTCAGCTCTCCATGCGATCAGCGCCGCCACACCATGGTTACCGAAATCTTCCCCAATAGCGTGATGTTTAACCACGCCGCGAAACCGGGCGGAAACCCGGGCGGGGCATAGTGCGTGTTCGACGGCAACGCCATCGGTGCGTCCAACGACAAGCCTATCACCAGGTTGTGAGGGCGGGGACGAACCGAATGCAGGGTGGCTGCCGGAAGCGAATTGAGAACGCGGAGCACAACAATGTCGACCCTTACGCCCAAAGCGACCACGATGGTCCAGCGCAGCCGGGCAGCGCTGATGAACACCGCAAAGCGGTTCCGCCGCGACGAGCGGGGCAACACTTTCGTCTTCACAGCACTTTCGCTGCCGGTGATGCTGATGGCGATCGGTGCCGGTGCCGACTATGCCGAACTGTATCGTGCCAAGGTCAACTTTCAGAGTGCGGTAGATGCCGGTGCGCTTGCCGCTGCCAAGAACTTGGCAGCGACGGGTAATATCGGCCAGTCGAAAGATATCGGCGAGGAGGTCTTCCGGTCAAACCTCACGCATCTTGGCGACAAGGCCGTGCGTGAAGGTCAGATCAACTTCGATATGGGCAACGGCGATTGCGGCGTTCAAGGCGTGGTCACGACCGCGACGCTGCCCCACGACCGTTTCTTCAACCTGAAATTCGTCGACCTGTCCCAGAGCAAGGGCAAGGGCGCAAACGAGATCAAGAAGGATGGTCCTAACGAATTCATGCTCGAGGCCTCCACCACTGTGGAATGCGGCAATGATACAATCGAAGTTGCGCTGGTGTTGGATAATTCCGGTTCCATGGGCTGGAACGGTAAGCTCAATACATTGAAGCAAGCGTCCACCAGCTTGGTGGAAACCCTGCACACCACCATGGGCAGCAACAACAAGCAGATCCAGTTCTCGGTCGTGCCGTTCTCGGCGATGGTGAATGTCGGCACGGACAAGCGCAACGCACCTTGGATGGATTCTCAAGGCCGTTCTCCGCTGCATTGGGATCTGATCGATCCTTCGACCTCTACCACCAATCACTTCCAGCAAACCGGTAATCGCTGGCTTTACAAAGGGCGCCCATTCAGCCGTTTCACGCTCTATGATAACCTGCCGAGCACGAACTGGAGCGGTTGCGTGGAACAGCGCAAACACCCCTATCACACGCAGGATGTGCTTCCCACCAACGCAGATCCGGACTCGCTATTCGTGCCAGCCTTTGCTGCCGACACGCCCGATGATTGGTCAGGCGACAAGGATCAGGTCCGCGCCGTGGCACCCGGTAATCCATACTGCACGAGGTTCCAGAGCGAATGGAGAGGGCGCAAAAGGCGGGCCATCCGCTATTGCGAGCGCTGGAGTGACGGGCGTCGCGGGCGCAAGCACTATACCAATCCGCGCTACCGCCCGCATTGGGATGACCGGATCGAGTACAAACGGGGCAAACTTATTCGTCAGAACCCGACACAGACGACCTGGCAGGATGATCGCACGATCAATGAGGAGCGCTACCACAACAACTATCTCAGCGATTCCCACGGCTTTAACGTCACCGATACCGAGCACTATCTCTCGAAGGAGAATACGGGCGAGGACAATGACGATCAGCTGAAGCGCATGACGTGGATCGACAAATATTTGCGCGATTCCAGCAACAGCAGCCCCAGCCGTCCGAGCGGTGGTTCGCCGAACGACGCCTGCACGGCGATCGCAATCTCAGACCTGACCGACAACAAGCGCACGACCCAGAACAAGCTGAGTGCAATGCAGGCCACCGGCACCACCAACATCCAGATGGGCCTGGCGTGGGGTTGGCGCACTCTGTCGCCGTCCGAGCCGTTCACGAAGGGTCGTCCCTACGATGCTGAGGACAATAAGAAGATCCTGATCGTGATGACGGATGGTAACCACTACTACCCGGCCCAGACGAGCAATAGCTACTCTCGCAGGATCAAAAGTCGCTACGGCGCTCATGGTAATCAGATGACACAAGGAACGAAGACGAACGAGCGTATCTTCGACGGTTACGATGGAGCAGCTAACCCAAACCATGACAACCGCACCTATACGCGGGCCATGGACGAGCATCTGACGGAGACCTGCACCAACGCCAAGAATGCCGGGATCACGATCTATTCAATCGCCTTCGACGTTCCCAACGGCTCGAGTGTGAAGGCGACGATGGAAGATTGCGCATCCGCCGATATCGGCGGCGGTAAGCTCTACTTCGATGCACGCAACAACGCGGCTTTGATCGATACGTTCGAGAAGATCGCGGAGCGTCTCGCCGACCTGCGCATCAGCAAGTAATCAGCCTTGTACAACGAATGACCGGAGGCCCGTCCCGGCACCAGCCGGGGCGGGCTTCTTCTTATCCGCTCATACGATCAGGACGCACGGCGGATTTCAGCATCCTGCGGCGATGACTGTGTCTCGAGCAGTTCCCGTTTCACAGGGCGCGGCGGCGAGAACAAAAGCCCTTGGGACAGTGTTACGTCGGCGTCGATGACACTCAGCGCCTGGTTTTCGCGGTCCACCTGCGTCGCCACGACAGTAATACCGTGCTGCGCCATACGCGATGCAAGGCTCTGCGCGGGTATCACGCCGGTTCCGTCATCCATATCGCCATGCAAAAGAATAGCAGCTTCGACGGTCATGTAGTGGAAGCCCTGCGCTGCAAGCGCTGCCGGATCAATGGTCAGGTCCGCGACGTCGCCCAGTGACAGCCTGTATCCGAGATCGACGAGTTGCCCCAAACGGTAGCGTTCCGTCCGCTTCATTTCGCGATATCCGCGCTGCGACAGCTCTAGAATGACTGCCTTCGTCAGCTTTCTATTGGCGTCAAGAAAGGCGTGAACCTGCGCAAACACACGGTCGTCTGATAGAGTTTGCCGCGACAGGTTACAGACGAGCCCCATATTGTGCTGCTCGCCGCCAAGTGCTCTCAACATGCGCACCGACATGAAGAGAATTTTCTTGTCGATCAGCGGCATCAGACCACCGCCTTCTGCCATTCGGATAAATTCCGTCTGCGGCATATGCCCGTCGGCTATGGCGTCATCAGATGTCTGCTCTTTTGGCAAACGCAGCCGCATCGACGCCTGAAACAGGGTCGGTTTGCGGTCCGACAGATTGACGATGGGTTGCAAATGCAGTCGCAGATCATCGTTCGACAGCGCGACAGGCAGGGTTATACCGCGTGATGCGTTGCTGCCTTCCGCCTTATCCGAATTCTCGGAGGCCTCCTCAGGTTTATCCGGAACGGCACGGGCCTTTGGCGTGTCCTGCGCCATGACCATCCGGCGTATCTGCCTGACTTCGTCTTGAAGATGATCAATCTTTGACGACAGTCCCACGTTTTCCGGCGTGACCTGCGGTGAGGTTTTCAATCCGTCGATTTGTGCGGAAAGCTGTGACACGCGGCGACTGATGTCGCTCTCATACCCCCCGACATCCAGCGACCGTCTCTGTAAATCGGCCACTCTGCGCGACAGTGATATGAGTGCGGAAATCACGACCGCGACGAAGACAACCGCCGCGCAGACCGCAACGACCGTGAGCGCTGACCAGCCGAGCAATGTTGTCGCGTAAAGTCCGGTGACTGTGATCACCAGAATGCCCCCCACGAGCAGCATGATACGCTTCACCAAAGGCATTGTCGCGGCCAAGCCCTTTTCCCCAAGCCAATCGAGCCGGAAACCTGCAGCATCCCCGGCATCAGCGATTGATAGCCGCCACGTGAGCAAGTGGAAAGGTTTCGTTTACCGTTCCCACCACGAATAGAAAGCCGTTGGACATGGTGGCGCGGCACCAGGGCTTGTCTTGACCCTATCCCCTCTTCATCCTACCGCCTGCTGCGAGTTCCGCCAGCGCCACCCCGTCGACAGGACCGTGCGACGATGACCAGTTCTTTTCCCGCTATCAGCGATGGCCTGCATGCCATCGCCAAGACCCATGACGCGCTGCTCTGCGATGTCTGGGGCGTGCTGCACAATGGTGTGCGGGTCTATGCGGGTGCCGCCGATGCATTGCAGCGGTTTCGCGCGCAGGGCGGCAAAGTCGTCATGATCACCAACTCGCCGCGCCCCAGCGCTGGCGTCATTGCCCAATTCGCTGATCTCGGTGTGCCTGACGGCGTGTTTGACGCTGTCGTCACGTCAGGCGATGTGACCCGCACGTTGATCGAAGAGGCGTCTGGCTCGGTTTGGCTGCTGGGCCCTGCCCGAGACGAACCGCTTCTTGCCGGTTTGAGCGTGACTCGCGCCGAAGAAGGCGATTGTGACAACATCATCTGTACCGGCCTCTTTGAGGATGAAGTCGAGACACCGGAGGACTATCGCGAACGCCTGACGATGCTCGCCGCTCGCAAAGTGCCGATGATTTGCGCCAATCCGGACATCGTCGTCGAGCGCGGTGAGCGGATGATTTACTGTGCGGGATCGCTGGCGAAGCTTTACACTGAACTGGGCGGCGAAGTTCGCATCGCGGGCAAGCCTCACGCGCCGATCTACACTCTTGCCCGTAAGACACTGGACGCATTAGACGGTGAGCCCGTCGATCCAGCGCGCATCATCGCTATCGGCGACGGTATGCCCACCGACGTGAAGGGCGCCGTCGATAATGGCCTCGACCTGCTTTACATTTCGGCTGGTATTCATTCCGCAGAGTACGGCGCATCGGACGACCCCGACCTGCCCGCGCTGGAAGCCTTCATGGCAGCCCAAGGCGTCACGCCCACGGCGTGGATGCCGCGCCTTGTTTGGACCCGTGGCGGCTGAATCATGCCGGGTTTTACGCTTCACAATCTCACCGAACGGGTGCCGGATGACCTGGCAGGCGGCGTTGTG
>JBCCRF010000154.1:0-6946 GCA_039208305.1 Pseudomonadota bacterium | reverse complement strand
GTCGAGCGTGATGAGAACCACAGACTTGTGCGGGTTACCGGCTGAAATGGGATTTCGCTTCATAAAGCGTCTCCAGCGATATTTCGGCCAGCCCACGTTCTGTCGCGTAGCGTTCGGTGTTGCGGCGCGCCTTTCCGCGCACGAAGAAAGGGATTTTTTTCAGCTCCGCCTCGCCCTCAACTGTCCAGCGCAGGGCTGTGTCGGTGGGGGCGATTGTTGCCGCGTCTGCCTCGTTTTGCGGCTCGGTCTTCACCGGCGCGCGCGCGGACCCGTGGCCGAGATGGCTAGGCCCGGCCTCGTCATTGAACTCGAAATCGTCGCGGAACATGTGGAGCAGATGCTCCTCCAGCCCCATTGTCAAAGGATGCACCAGCGTGTCGAACAGCACATTTGCGCCCTCGAACCCCATCTGGGGCGAGTAGCGGGCCGGGAAATCCTGCACATGCACGGGCGATGAAATGACAGCGCAGGGTAGGCCCAGCCGCTTGGCGATATGACGCTCCATCTGGCTGCCGAGGACTAGTTCCGGCTGCAGTTCGGCGATCTTCGCTTCGACTTCCAGATAATCATCGGTAATCAGCGCCTCGACGCCATGGCGTTCCCCGGCTTCACGCACATCACGGGCGAACTCACGGCTATAGGTGCCGAGGCCGACGACCTCGTAGCCCATTTCTTCCGCAGCTACCCGCGCCATGGCGATGACATGAGTCGCATCGCCGAACAGGAAGACGCGCTTACCGGTGAGATAGGTGGAGTCAATAGACCGCGAGTACCATGGCAGGCGCACCTCCTGTTCGGAGATCAGCGCCTCGATCTCCTCATCGGAGATCCCGGTGAGCGCCGCGACCTCGCGCATGAAATCGCCTGTTGCGCCAACGCCGATGGGTACCGTCTTCGTGAACTCCTGTCGGAACGAACGCTTTAGCCACTGGCAGGCGATCAGGCCCGTTTCCGGATAGAGGCAGACGTTGAAATCTGCCTGTTTCAGCAGCAGCAGATCGTGGACGGAAGCGTCGAGCGGAGCGACGACGTTCACGTCTATTCCCATGACTTCCAGCAGACCAACGATCTCCCGGACATCATCGCGGTGGCGAAAGCCAAGTGCTGTCGGGCCGATGATGTTGCAGGACGGGCGACCCTGATCCGACTTATCCGGACCGTGCGGCGCGATAGTGCGGACGAGTTGATAGAACGTTTCCGACGCGCCCCAGTTTTCCTTCTTGGAGTAGGATGGAAGCTCCAGTGGAATGACGGGGCAGGGCAGACCGAGTGTCTTGGACAAGCCACCGGGATCGTCCTGAATGAGCTCACCCGTGCAGGATGCCCCGACGATCATCGCAGCAGGTTGGAACCGCGCCTGTGCATCCCGCGCTGCATCCATAAACAGTTGGCTCGTGTCCGCACCCAGATCGCGGGCCTGGAACGTCGTGTAGGTCACCGGCGGGCGGGCCTTGCGCCGCTCGATCATCGTGAACAGTAGGTCCGCATAGGTGTCGCCCTGCGGCGCGTGCAGCACGTAATGCAGGTCTGTCATCGCCGTGGCGACGCGCATCGCGCCCACATGGGGCGGTCCTTCATATGTCCAAACCGTGAGCTGCATCGCTACACCTCCAGCCGCGTGCGGCGGTTGAGGGGGCGCGCGAAGAGCTCGGCGAGATCACCGGCCTGTTCGTATCCCTGGATGGGGGTGAAGACGAGTTCGATGGACCACTTCGTGGTGAGCCCCTCAACCTCCAGCGGGTTGGCAAGGCCGAGCCCGCAGACCGTGATGTCAGGCCGCTCCGCGCGGCAGCGGTCGAGTTGAATATCGACATCCTGCCCTTCGCTCACCTGCACGCCTTCGGGCAGGGCATTCAGGTCCGGTGCGACTAGGCGCTTGTTGAGATAAGGGGTGCCGACCTCCGATGGCACCATGCCCAACTCAGCCGAGAGGAATCGCGCCAACGGAATTTCCAGCTGCGAGTCCGGGAAGAAGAAGACACTTTTGCCTTCGAGCGCTGGCTGCAATTTCTCCACCGCCCGCTGCGCCCGTTCGCGCGGTGCGGCCACGACGCTCTCGAATGTTGCATCATCCACGCCGAACGCATCTGCCGCCGCTTTCAACCAGGCTGTCGTGCCCTCCGCGCCCAGCGGGAAGGGGGCTTGGATCAGCGTCGCGCCGCGGTCTTCCAACTCCCGCGCCGTTTCTGTCAGGAAAGGCTGCGCCAGCAGGAAGAACGTGTTCGGCCCCACCGGCGGCATATCATCGGCCAAACGCGCCGGAAGGAAACGCGCTGCGCCGATGCCCATCTGCTGGAACAGGCGGGAGAACTGGTCCTCCACCACATCCGGCAGGGCGCCCACGACCATGAGTTCGGCAGGGGCGTTTTCCGGTTCGGCAGGCAGCGTTGGCACAAGGGATGCCAGACAGGCATCTTCGCCCTGTGTGAAGGTCGTTTCGATGCCGGAGCCGGAGTAGTTGAGAATGCGGACATCGGGGCTGTGGCGCACGGACAGGCGCTGCGCCGCCTTGCCCAGATCGAACTTGATGACCTCCGACGGGCAGGAGCCGACCAGGAACAGCAGCCGGATTTCAGGTCGCCGCGCCAGCAGCTTTTCCACAACGTCATCAAGCTCGTCGTGCATGTCAGCAATGCCGGCGAGATCGCGTTCATCCATGATCGCTGTGCCAAAACGCGGCTCGGCGAATATCATCACACCTGCTGCCGATTGCATCAGATGGGCACAGGTGCGTGAGCCGACGATGAGAAAAAAGGCGTCCTGAATCTTGCGATGCAGCCACATGATGCCGGTTAGCCCGCAGAACACTTCGTGCTGCCCACGCTCCTTCAGAACAGGCCGTTCTCCACAGCCCACCGGCGCTGGAACGCGAATCTGATCGACGGTCACGCTCATGCGGCAGCCCCCTCTTCGGCAAGAGAGGAGGGCGATTCCATGGGTCCGGAGGCTGCGGATTGCAGGCGTGCGGACCGCAACTTCAAGACGAACTGAACGGCGTTGACGACGTAAGCCGCATAGGCTGCAAGCGCCAGCCAAAGCAGCGCGGTAGGCGATAGCGCATCGGTGAAGAGTGCGATGAGATAAGCCGTATGCAAGGCCAGCACGAGGAAGGAAAACACGTCCTCCCAGAAAAAGGCTTCAGCGAAGAGATACTGGCCGAAGACTACTTTTTCCCATATCGCCCCGGTTACCATGATGAGATAAAGTATCAGCGTTTTCAGCACGATGGAGCCGGTTGCCAGCTCGTAGCCTTCGCCGGTTATCAGCGTTCTGATGACCAGCCCCAATGACAAAAGGAAGATCACAAATTGCACTGGTGCGAGGATGCCCTGCACCACGGTCCACGGGCTGTCGTCCCGCCTGCGGCGTTGCTCGGGCGTGTAGAGCGCGGACGGAACAGGGGCGTCACGTATCGCCGGTTGCGGCCCTCCTCCCTGCTTGCTCATGGTGTCACCCTCGGTCGACGGAGCAGTGCGAGGCTCCGTCCAAAGACATTTACAGGGCTGACGGTATTAGGTTTGGACAGTTAGTGTCAAGCAAACTAGACGTAAAGCAATCTTGTCATCTGACACTGATCGTGCTTGATGGTTCGCGATGAAACAGGCGCTCCACCATGCTGATCCAGAGTCCGGCCAAGGCCGTTCCGTCGGCCCGTACTCCGTCCGCGATCGGTCGGGGCAGGACGCTGTGGGTGCATCCATCGCCGAAAAGATGATCGGTCGCGCTGTGCGCGAATTCATCGTACCGAGCCTTCTGTTGCGCCATATGGCGGGGCGCATTTCGCTCATCAACGAGGCCGCTCGCCGCAATGCGGCGCGTGATGAGCTGGACCGGGTGGTGAAATCGTCCCCAAACCCTATACTCTCTCATGAGAGGGAGAATGCGGCGGGCGGCCAGCCTGCCAACGCCATGCAGAACGTCGAGCCGATCAGCGGTGGCATCAGTAAACGTGACATCGTGGATTCCGCGATGGCAGCGCTGGCGTGCGAGAGGGACACGATTAGTGAGCGGTGGGCGTCTCTTCGACGGGCTGGCCACAGCCCGGAAGACCTGTGCCTGAACTTTCTCAGCCCCGTTGCGGTCGAACTAGGCCGGCGTTGGTTGGACGACGAGTCCTCCTTCGGTGACGTCACCATGGCGATGACGGTTCTGCACAAACAATTGCACGACGTTTACTCAGAGCTCGAAGAGGCGGTGGAACCCGTCGATAAATCCCGCACCATACTGCTTGCGCCAGCACCGGGGACAGATCACGTGTTCGGTGCCGCCATGGTGGAGCAGTTCTTCCGTGCCTACGGCTGGGATGTGACATCTGGTGTCGGTGCTTCGGAGGCTGAGCTGCTGGCGAAAGTCGCCGGCCAGCATTTCGACGTGGTTGGGCTTTCGCTGGGGTCTCACGACAGTAACAGCAACTATGCTGATCTGGTGGCGCGCATCCGCGCGGCATCGCCCAACAAGGCTCTTGTCGTGATGGCGGGCGGCGCCCCATTCATCAATCAGCCGGAACTGGCCGAGAAATTAGGGGCCGACGCTACGGCCCCGGACGCGCGGCGTGCAGTTTTGTGGGCCAGGCGTCTCGTCGTTCACAAGACTGACACTTAGTGCAACAGGTTGCATGACCTTGAATTGACGACTGACTGCAGGGCCGCTAAGGGCTAAGAGACGGCAGACAAACGGTTTTTATGTTCGGCTGGCAGGCCGGAACATCCGTTAGTCTAGCAAATTTGTGAAGCGGCGGAACCGAGGGGTTCCGCGAAATCTTCCCATATCGGTCGCTGCACACGACCGTATCGGAAAGACAACAAGCCTTCGGGAGCGGGCGCAACGCGCAAGGATTGATTGTCTTGGACGATCTTGTTTCCCGATCCGCTGCCGCCGAGTTCGCGCGGGCGAAAGACCACTTTGAGGGGCTCGCGCCTGAGCGCACGGCCAAGATCGTGGCATCCGCAGCCGATGTCACCCTGGTCATCGACGCACATGGGATCATCCGCGATGCTGCTTTTGGCGTCGAAGCCCTTTTCAATTCCGGGGGGCGCAGCTGGTCCGGTCGTCCGCTGATGGAAACGGTCACCGCTGAGTGTGAGGACAAGGTCATCAGCCTGCTGGAGGATGCCCGCAAAGGCGGCTCTATCCGTTCCCGCGAAATCAATCACTCCTTGCCCCACGGCGAAGACATGCCGGTGCGCTATTCCGCATCGCAGTTGGACGACGACGGGTCGGTCATTGTTTTTGGTCAGGACATCTCCCGCATCGTTGTGCTGCAGCAGAAGCTGATGAATGCGCAATTGTCGATGGAACGCGACTTTGCGAAGCTCCGAGCTGGCGAATTGCGCTACCGAATGATGTTCCAGCTGTCGGACGTTGCCCAGGTGGTGGTGGAAGCCGAGGGCCTGACGGTAGCCGATATGAACGCTGCCGCCGGTCGGCTCCTTGGGGTCGAGGTAAACGGTGCCGGTGATCGCAACCTGGCCGAATTGTTTGATACCGACGACAGCGCCGTTCTGGAGAACGTCCTGCGGGCTACGGTGGACGAGGACCGCGAGCACGATATCGCCATCAATCTGAGCGACGGAAATGCGCTTGCTCTGACAGCAACGCCATTCCGGCAGGACCGCAAGACATACCTTCTCATTCATCTCGCCCCGCGCGGCGAGGGTGGCGCTTCCGGACAGGTCGCGCTGGACCGACAGGTCATGGAGATCGTCGAGCAGATGCCCGACGCTTTCGTGCTCACCACGCCTGACCGCAAAATACTGGCGACAAACGCAGCCTTTCTCGATCTGCTGAACATCGATTCCGTGCGCGATACGGAAGGTACCGTCTTTGACCATTGGTTCGAGCGCCCCGGTGTCGATTGCAATGTTCTCGTTGCCAATATGGAGGAGCACGGAGTTGTTCGCCGCTTCGCCACCATGCTGCGCAGTCGCTTCGGACGTGTTGAGAGCGTGGAAATCGCCGCGACCCGCATTCCCCACCGGGACACCCATATTCTGGGCTTCCTCATTCGGCCGCTCGCCGCGCCTGCTGGAACATCGATGGGTGAGGAGACGGCGCTGACCCGCTCCAACGAGCAGATCACCAATCTCGTCGGTCACATGCCGCTTAAGGATATCGTGCGCGAGACGACCCACATGATCGAGCAATTGTGCATCGAGACGGCACTTGATCTCACGAAGGGCAACCGTGTCTCTGCCGCCCGCATGCTCGGCCTGTCCCGCCAGAGCCTCTACGCCAAACTCGCGCGGGATGCGGAGAACGAGTAGGGTATAGTAGATCGGCCTGGTGGTCTAAACTGCCTGAGCTTCAGGGTCCGCGTCTTTTCTTCGGTCGCCCCTGGCTGATGAGCCAAGGTGAACGGCGCCTCTACAAACACACTCTGTTGTCATCCCGGCCATAGCCTGCGCCCGGGCTCCGACCCGGGTGAGCCGGGATCCACCTGTCAACAAGCTCCCATTTCAAAGACGCAGTGGAAATGCTGCGAAATCGCCTTCCGCCGCTTGCACAGCACTCGGAAGAAACATGGGTCCCGGCTCACAGGCCGGGATGACAGCGGAGTGGTTGGTGAGGATGAGGCACGCCGAAACATCCGCACGCGTTGCCGCGCCGGATGGTTGAAAGGAAGAGTGAGCCAGCGGGACGACGGGGTCTGCTGTATGCCGTAGTTTGCGGCGAAGAAGTGCATCACCCTTCGCCCCGCTCGATCCTGCTGCACAGGTGTCTCTCAACCTGCAAGTCGGCACCCATCCGCGATACGAGGACTGAAGCCCACGCAAGCCTTCCATCGAAAGGCACACCGTTACCGGCGTCGCGACACTACCCTGTAAACCGCCCGAGTGTTGGCGTTTGGCCTGTGGCGTCCGACGCTCCGCTCGTTTGCCGTTCGTTACACGGCGCGTAGCGGAAGGATCGCCTCCGCACAGTCATCAGGTCGGTCCGGACGACCGGC
>JBCCRF010000153.1:0-6949 GCA_039208305.1 Pseudomonadota bacterium | reverse complement strand
GTCGAACAGCGCCATGAAGACCGGCGAGGACATCAGCCGCTGCACCGCGCCCAGATCCCGCAATCCCGATTGCGGCTTGCCATCGCGCCGGGCGCGTTCGACCACGGCTGCAAAGACCGGCTCATCCAACCCATCCTGCAACGCCGCCCCCACCCGCGCCGCCACCCGCGCCCGGGCATAATCGAGGATCCCCATCATTAAAAACAGAAACACAATCAGCCCCGTCAGAGCCAACAACGTCTCCTCTGACCGGCTGCCAAGTACCCGGTCATACACCTGCAACATGTAAAGCGGACCCGTCAGCATCAGCAAGTTCACAAAAATGCTGAACAAAAACGCCAGCCAAAGGGGGCGTAGCATTGCGCCGTCGCCGATCCCGGCCCGTTGCAGGCTGCGTCTGGATGATGCGGAGGATAGGCTCATAGTCAGGGTGCCGCCATATGTGTGGGGGGGGTTAGGATCACGTCAATGACCGATTAACCGCCAAGACTTACGAAAAGGTTCAAAAACTGTGACCCGGCGCTATCCGGGCTGTTTTGGCCCGTCGAGGGGTCGTCTGACGCGCCCTCGATGTGAGCAAGCAGGCGCCGAAAGGCGACTGCGGCATCGGCAAAGGGCGGCATCGAGGCATGCCAGGGGCTTACCCTTGGGGTATCGCGAGCGTATAGACCGCGCCGATGCGGGACAGCGCTCCGGTGCGCCGTCCCGGGCTATGTTATCCCTTCACGGCACCGGCGGTCAGGCCGCTGACGATCTGGCGCTGGAAGAACAGGACCAGCACGAAGAGCGGCGCTGTGGCCGAGACCACAGCGGCGACGGCAAACATCACATTCCCGGCCTCTTGCGTGGTGCCCAGGAAGCTGACGACCGCGGGGATCATCGTCTGGTTCTCGGAACTCAGCAGCATCGCGTTCACGGCGAAGTCGTTATAGGCCAAGAGGAAGCTAAACAGCCCCGTGGTGATCACGCCCGGCCACATGACCGGCACGATGACGTGGCGGAAGGCCTGAAAACGGCTGCAGCCATCGACCATCGCGGCCTCGTCGAGATCCTTCGGGATTTTCTCGAAGAAAGAATGCAGCATCCACAGCGTGAAGGGCTGGTTGATCGCCACCAACACGATGATCGACGTGGGCAGGATGCCCCAGAGGTTCCACTCGAAGAAGGGCAGCAGGTAGCCAGACACCAGCGTCATCTGCGGCAAAGCGCGGAAGATGAGCGCGATGATGAGCAGCCAGATGACGTAGCGGAAACCGGAGCGGGACAGCGCATAGCCGCCCAGCGTACCGATGGTGAGCGAGGTGCAGACCACGAAGAAACACACGAGGAAGGAGTTTAGCACTGCGCGCCAGAACTCCTCCTGTATCCATGCACCGTCATAGCCCGCGCCCGTGAAAGGGTTGCCGGTCTGAACGATGGTCAGCGGGCCGGTGAGGGCGTTCGTCCAATCGGCCTTGGAGAAGAAGTCGAGCTCCACCTTGAAGGAACCCCACAGCGTCCACAGGAAGGGGAAGGCGGCGACGATGAGCCAGACAATGATGAACAGCGCCGAGAAGGTTCTCAGGGCGGGCGAACGGTGGCGGGTTGCGGCATCCATGGCTCAGACCCTCACGATTTCGCGTTGAAGTCGCGCCAGGTGCGCACCAGCACCGGCGACAGAAGGATTGCGATGCCGATGATGGTGAGCACCGATGTGGTCGCCGCCGATGACAGCAATCGCGTCTCGCCGCCGAGATCATTGAAGATGATCCACGATAGCGTGGTAGCGTGCGCTTCCGCCTTAAAGCCAACAACCGGCTCGAAGACCCGGAAATTATCCATCAGTTGGATAAGCGCCACGAAGGTGACCAGCGGCATGATGTGAGGAATGACCACGTAACGGATGCGCTGCCAGCGCGTCGCGCCATCGATCATGGCCGATTCCAGCGTGTCCTGCGGTAACGTTTGGAGACCTGCATAGAAGACGACGAAGGCAAAGGGCGCGGAACTCCACACGCCGTAGACCATCAGCATGATCCAGGTGAGCGGTGTGGAGGCTTTCAGCGACAGGTTGGGGTCGCTCGCCAGATATTGCAGGAATGTGCCGAGCACCCCTCGACTGTCCACCATCCAGAACAGCACCAGCGAGCCGACAAGCGGCGTGACGATCATCGGCAGCAGAGAGAAGAAGATCACCGGACCCTTCAGCCAGGTCGACAGATTGTTGACGGCAACCGCGATCACAAAGCCGAGGATGATGAGCAGCGGCGTACACACAAAGGTGTAGGTCAACGTGAAGGTAAGCGCGCGGTAGAAGGGTAGGTTGTAGACGGCAGAAGCAAATTCGCCGATCGACTCGGTCGTATTCCACGCCTCAGCGATCTCACTTGTCGCGAGGTGGCCACGGTTCAGATAGAGCTCGAAACCCACATAGCGCCCCAGTGGCTGGGCTTCTCGCAGCGCTTCCGTCGCCTCGCGGTCGATCGTGGTTTCGGTGGTGCAGCCGAAGGGGCCACAGTTTTCCACCTCAATGATCACCTGTTCATGCGGCGCGTAGAAGGACTGCAGCACCACCGATACGATCGGCAGCGCGATGAACAGGGTCATCGCCAGCGCGGTGGGCAAAAAGAACCAGAAAAACGTGCGGTGCTTCATCGCGCCACCCAACGCCACGCCGTGACGCCCCCTCCAATTATGACGGAAGCGTGACGCAAAACGGGGAGGATGTCACCACCCTCCCCGTCACGATTTTTCAGTTTTTCACGCGGTCTTTCGCGACCGGATGAAGGGAATTTAGTTGAGGAAGCCTTTTTCCTTGGCGGCAGCCACGTAAGCGGCTTCGATATCGGCCAGCGTTTTCTCAGCCGATTCCTTGCCCTGCATATAATCCGGCAATTCCGCACCGAGCGCGGTGTGGAGAAGGCCGTGATAAGGCAGCATCGGGTAGGGCACAGCACCGGACTGGGCTGCGGCGAACACGCCCTTGGCAGCTTCGGTCGGCTGGTAGCCATCGATCAGCCAGACGGCCTGACGGCGGATCTCATCATCCTTGATCGCATCGGGACGAATGGCATGCATGAAGGCCCTAAAGGTCGCTTCCGCATCTTCATCGGAGATGTTCTTGGAAATTGTGAAGCCATCCCACCACAGAGTGGTTGCCGGAGTAGAGCCGCCTGCAACCGTCATCGGACCGGCGATATCTGTGCTGTTGGCGACTTCGGCGGTGGAGCCTTCTTCGGACTTGAGCGGCTCGATTCGCGAGCCCCACATGTTCATCATCGCCATGTTACCGGCTTTCCATTCGGCCGAAGTACCGTTGGAATCGTGGGTCAGATAGTCTGGGTTTGACAGTTCTGCGACCTGCTTGAGCATCTCCAGCGTTTTCACACCCTGCTCGTTGTTGATCGCGACCTGTGCGCTGCCCGGCTGGTAGAACTCACCACCGTGGCCGATATACATGTTGGTGAATTCCTGAGCCAGGTTCCAACCAGCGGCGTAAGCACCGCCGAGCGGGTTGTCGAGAATACCCTGCTCTTTGATCTTCTTGGCACCCGCGATCATATCCTCATACGTCGTGGGAGGCTCAATTCCAGCCTTTTCGAGAATGTCAGTGCGGAAGACGAGGTGCTGAGCGTTCGCCATGAAAGCGACGGCCATGATCTGCCCGTTGACCTTCACCAGCTGGTTCGGCTTCAGGTCTTGACCGAATTTCGCGACCAGATCATCCAGCGGGCGGATGAGGTCTTCGTTCATCAGCGCGACGATCGAAGAGTTGGCGACGATGGCAGAGGTGTATTCCGCAGGGTTACCGGTCATGCCTGCCACGTTGATCTTCTGGTGATCGGCGGTGAGGTTGGTTTTCACATCCACGCCATCCTTGGCGCATTCCATGAGGCCTTTTCCGACAGTCTGGATTGCAGGGAATTCGTTGCCAACGATGGAGATGCGACCGGATTCGACGGCGCATTTACCGGCATGGCCATCAGCATAGGCCAGCTGCGAGCCAGCCAGCATGAGGCCAACCGCAAACAAAGATTTGGTGACAGTCTTCATGAAATTCTTCTCCCATTGTGGGGCGTCGCGGTCGGCCGGTCGTACAGACTGGAGAGACGTTTCGCCCTGAAGCTCACCAAGTGCGGGAACATCCCACGCTCGGTTCGACAGCCAAACAATCACCATTTCATAGGCGGTGCAAGACGAATGAATACCGCTTGCACTGATGGAGAAAGAAAGGCCATGTTCCGCCGGTTCCCCACCGTCCTTTGATGACATGATGACCGAGACGACGACCAATGGCTGCCTGCCCATCGATCAGGACCTCAACCTCGCCAACAAGCACTTCGTGCTGGAGGCGATGGAGGCGGTGCTGACGGCGAGCGATGCCGCGCTGGAGGGAACGCTTGCAACCTTCTACGCTGAGGGAGCGCGATGGCGCGGGTCGCATCCTCTGAACGAAATGGATGGCGCGGAAGCCATGGCCGACGCCATCTGGCGACCGCTGCGGGAGAGCTTTCCCGATCTGGAACGACGCGACCTAATCGTGAATGGCGGGCGCTACCGCAATCGTCACGGGCAAGAGCGGAATATGATCGCCTGTATCGGCCACTATTGCGGGACGTTCAAACGCGACTGGTTGCACATTCCAGCGACAGGCCAACCGATCTTCATCCGCTACGGCGAGGTGCATGAGCTGGAAGAGGGCAAAATCATCCGCTCCACCTGTCTGTGGGACGTGCTGGACGTCATCCGCCAAGCCGGGTTCTGGCCGCTTGCGCCATCCTGGGGAACGGAGGGCATGTGGGCCGGGCCGATTACTGGCGACGGGCTGGTGATGACGCCGCAGGATATGGATGAAGGATTGACCTCTATCGCCCAAACGCTCGCTATGCACGGCACGCTGGGAGCCTACAACGATCACGCCATGCAGGGCCGCGATGGTTTGTTGAACATGCCTCAAAAGGAGCACTGGCACGACAAGATGATGTGGTACGGCCCCGCCGGCATAGGCACGACGCGCGGGCTTGCTGGTTTCGTGGATTTCCACCAGTTGCCGTTCCGCCTGACCTGGCCCGGCCGCAAAGGTGGTCAGTCGATCATCGACCGTGAACAGGAAAGCGGCGTGAAGAGCGACGCAGGCCACTACATCCAGATCGGCGATGGCCCTTACTCCGTCACCGCTGGCTGGCCCAGCGTCATAGCGATCCATGGCGGCACCGGAGATGTGTTCGGCTGCGGTATGACCGGTAAAGAAGTCGAGATGCGGGTGATGGATTTCTACCTTCACCACGAAGGCAAGATTCGCGAGAACTGGGTGCCCATCGACGTGATCCACATCCTGCTGCAACAGGGCGTGGATATCATGGCCCGCGTGCGGGATCAGTTCGGGCGCAACCGGCTGGGGCTGCGAGATTAGATTATCAAGTCACACACCAGCGGCTTTCCAAGTCTGCGCCTATTCGCTTTGCTTCAAACCTTCAGTGCGGCGACGAGTAAGCGACAATCGCGCTGATCCACGACGGCGATTCCGGCCTTTCCGAGGTTAAGCAGGCGCTTGATGAAACGACCTTCGACATTGTTCTGATCGGAGCCGGTGTCCGCAAGGATGACGACCACTTTCTCACTTTCGAGAAGCTGATCAACGTCATCCACGAGCACGCGCCGCAGGCCAAAATCGCGTTCAACACCAATCCGAGCGACACCGCGGAAGCGATGCAACGCTGGGCTTAGTTGGCCGGTGCTTGTTGCAGATTTGAAATGCTCAGCATCGCCCATCCAACGAGCAGCAGCGCCACACCGGAGGCAAGGGTTCGCGCCGTGTTCCACCATTGCCAGTCGGGCGAGTAAGCCGCCCAGATTTCGGCGGCGCGTTCGACGCTTTCAACAGGTCCCTGAGCGGCCAGGGCCTCGTTCATCGGCACGTTGACCGTCGCTGTAGGCAGGAATGCACCCACAGCATAGACGAGCGATGCAGCGAGAAACGCGCCACACGCAGTTCGATAACCACCGCGCCAAGCGACGTACGCAGTCAAAGCACCGACGACCGGTGTGAGGAAGAATGCCGGAAAGAAAACGGCATTTCGCACCGCTTCGTTCATCGCCTGCATGGCTGCAACGGCGACCACCGGATTGGCGGCATCCAGCCCCCACATGGTGGAGCAAACCCAAGCGAAAAAGAAGCCGAAGATCGCCCCGAAGAACAGCAGTGCAAGCAGTGCCATCAAACGCAGGATTGGTGAGGCCGTCGCCAATTTCATGCTCTCTGGCATTGCGATCAGATCGACCCGGCTTCCACGAAGAAGTTGGCCGCCGTGCACATCTTCGCGTCGTCAGAGGCGAGGAACAGAACCATGCGGGCGACGTAGACCGGTTCGATCAGGTCCGGCAGGCACTGGTTGTCGCGGTGGGCTTCGATACTCTCTTCCGTCACCCACAGGTCTTTCTGGCGCTGTGTCATGATCCAGCCAGGGACGACGCAATTCACGCGGATGCGGTGATCACCGAGTTCCTTGGCCATGGACCGGGTGAGACCGTGCACAGCTGACTTCGCGGTGGTGTAGGCGGGCATGTTGGTGCCTTTTTCCCACCAGGAGTTTGACCCCATATTGATGATGGAGCCACCGCCCGCCTCTATCATATCATCAGCGACGGCCTGAATGGCGAAGAACTGGTGGCGCAGATTGGTGTTCTGGCGCTCGTCCCAATAGTCCGGCGTGACCTTGCGCCAGTCGTGGCGGTCATCGCGGGCGGCGTTGTTTACCAACACATCGAAACCACCGAGCTTGGCGCGCAAATCGGTGATGGCGGTGCGCATGGCCTCGATGTCACGCAGATCGCAGAGGGCAAATTCGACAGTCCCGCCCAATTCCTCGGCAAGCTTCTTTGCATTGGCTTCATCGAAATCGAGAAAGCCAACCTTGCTGCCCTGTTCTGCAAAGGCGCGGACCATTAACTCGCCGATACCTGACGCACC
>JBCCRF010000152.1:0-7088 GCA_039208305.1 Pseudomonadota bacterium | reverse complement strand
TTACGATTTTTTCGAGAAAACAAGGGCTGAGCGGCTCGCGCTGCAAACCAAGATGAAGGCGAAACAGGACGCGAAACGCGCCCATATGGAAGCCTTCATCAACCGCTTCAAGGCGAAAGCCTCCAAGGCGACACAGGCGCAGAGCCGCGTGAAGGCGCTCGAAAAAATGGCGACGATTTCCGCCGTGCAGACGGAGGACGTCGCGCCGCTGCACTTCCCTTCACCTGAGCGCATTCCCGCCTCCCCCATCATCAACATGGAGAGCGCAAAGGCGGGTTATGTCGAAGGCAATCCGGTTATCGAGAAGATGGACCTGCGGATTGACGCCGATGATCGCATCGCCCTGCTGGGGGCAAACGGGAATGGCAAGTCAACTTTCGCCAAGCTGGTCGCCGACCGGTTGCGGCCAATGGGCGGGCGCATCACGCGGGCCGACAAATTGAAGATCGCCATGTTCGCCCAACACAATATGGACGATCTCGTGCCGGAGCAGACGCCGGTAGACCACATCCGCAAACTCGTGCCCGACGAGCCCGAGGGTAAGTTGCGCGGCCGCGTCGCCCGCATGGGCCTCGGCGCGGAAAAGATGGACACCAAAGCGAAGGACCTGTCCGGCGGTGAGAAAGCCCGTCTGCTGCTGGGCATCGCCACCTTCCATCAGCCGCACCTGCTGATCCTCGACGAGCCAACAAACCATCTCGATATCGACAGCCGCGAAAGCCTCGTCATGGCGCTGAACGATTATAAGGGCGCGGTGATCCTCATCAGCCACGACCGGCATTTGGTGGAAGCCAGCGCTGAACGCCTCTGGCTCGTGCATGACGGTACAGTCGGACCCTATGACGGCGATCTGGAGGACTACCGCCGCCTTGTTCTGAAAGGCCCCGGTTCGCCGAAGTCCAAGCCTTCCGACAAAGAGGAAAAAGCGAAGCCCGATGCGGCGGAGATCGATGCTGCCGAACGCCGTCGTCGTGAAGCGAAAATCCGTGAAAACCAGTCCGGCTCCCGTGCTCGGGTCAAACAGCTGGAAGCCACCATGGTGAAGGCAGAAGCTGCCATCAAGAAGCTCAACAAACTGCTCGCCCAAGCCAGCACCGAACGCGACGCCAAACGCATCCGCGACATCGCAACGAAAAAGGCAGAGTTCGAGCGGCGGCTGGTGGAGGTGGAAGAAGAGTGGCTGGAGTTGAGCGAAGCGTTGGCCGGCTAGAGCGCGCTGCGCATTCCTTTCGTCAAACTGCGTTCAGTGGTACGCTCGACGATGGGGCCGGGACATTGGGGAGAACACAGTGGTCACGAATGCTCTCAAAATGAGTAAGTTGCTTTACGTCCTGCCAGCTCTAATCCTTGCTGGCTGTGTGGATGGGACGCCAAATGCCTCTGTCCAAGGGACGTCCAAAACCAGCAACGCCTTCGTCGATCAGGCTGTGCGCCGCGCGAAGACAGACCGCAATCGCACGATCCAGCATACCCGGGTTTATGCCAAAGCGGACACGGCATTCTGGTGGGGCTCCCAACGCAAGCGAAGGCAAAACGAGACCCGCTCTATGAAGGTTCTGATAGAGTATGATCGCAGCAATGGCTTCCCGATCTACCGTTTCGCCTTTCAGCCGGAAACATTTCCAGTCAGCGACCTCGCGGCGCTGGGCTCTCATGTACGTGTCAAATTTGGGCGGCTGTTCAAAGAGGACGAGCTGGTCGCTCCGATGCCTGCCTCGCTGTCCGCAGGTGCGACAGGAACAGTTTACACCCCTTGGGTTTTCTGCCCCGTTTGTTTCAACTCCAAAATCGACGATACGAAAGAGGGATTGCGGCTCGCCAGCGAACAGAAACGTAAGGTGGGCTTCATCAAGACAGGCCCCATGCCGCGCTGGTCACGCGGAGGAACCAGTGTCTATGGGCGCCGCGACCCGCCCTCCTCGCTCGTCGCTGGTCCCGGGGCAGCGTCTGCTGCGCGTGCATATGGTGCAAAGCTTGACGGGTTCGCAGAGTCACGGAGCGAAGCGAAGCCCGCAAATGATGCTTACCTGGCCTTTGCAAAAACGTATCGCGACAGCCTTCCGCAGGCGCAGATGAAACGAGGTCGTTGCAAAACCGACGCCAGCGGATCGGTGGGCGATATCAAAAGTTTCCGCCGTGCGGCGAGAGCTCATGGTCGGGCGGCAAGCTGCCGCCAACAGGTGCTGGCGCGGTTCGATCGCACGTCATACCGACGTAGCCTGCCCGGTCTAAAGCGCGAGGAAGCACGACTGTACAGCGCGACATCTGGCGTACGACGCACATCGATCCTGACCACAGAGGAGGTCATTGCAGAATCCGAGAAACTCGTCGCGCGATCCCAAGGACTGGCCCGCGGCTACCGCGCTGACACGGACACGCAGCGCGGCAAAAATCGGAAAGCCAGAGAGCGAGCGCGCCGTGAGCGCGCGGTCCGCAACGAAATTTTCCGAAGTGCAGCGCAAACGAACAGGCGCCGTCAGCAACAGCAGCGTGACGTCGGCACGCAACAGGTCGACCCGACGACGGGTCGAGTGACGACGGCGAGCCAACGCGCGGCACAGGCCAAACGGGCTGGCGAAGCAGCGCGCCGCAATACCAAGGGAACATCGGCGGGAATTTCCATAACCCTAACGGAACAGAAGAAGCCAAAACCTTTGCCTCCGCCAAAAGCGGAACAACGGTCGCGATGTGAAGCAAACTACACGTGGTACAGAAATGTCGGATGTATGAAGCCGGCGGACTACGCAGAATTGCAGGAAAGGCGGCGACGTAATGCTGAAAACCGCGCTAAGTGCTCCAGTTGCCGGTAGCCAATTTTAATGCATTGAAAAAATTGCCGGACTTCGGGTGACCTAACCCTTCTTCCCCCAACGTCCCTCCTCGTCTTGCTGCCAGTAGGTGAGCGCGTGGCCTTCGCTTTTAAGCCGTTTCCACTCGCCTCGCGCCTGCGCAACGGCGCTGTCGTCGTAGCCATCAAAAATCGTGATCACCCGCTCGTAATCCTGCGGCTGGGTGATCGTCGCGCCGTCGACTAGAAAGCGCACGGCAGCGTCGTTAGGGCGGTCTTCGCCAGTGGTGAGACAGATGGGATTGTCTGCCCCTTCGCCCGGCCCTTTGCCGTCTCGACCATGGGGCAGGAAGCTGTCGTCGCGATAGGTCCACAGCAGTTCGTCCAGCATCTGACAGGTCGTTTCAGAGCCGGTCTGGATAACCACATTCCAGTCGCGACCACGACACCGTTCCACCAGCTGCGGCAGCGCCGCTTCCAGCTTTCCGGTTGTCAGATGGTAGAAATGGATATCGGTCACAGCAGCCGAAAACCTTGCGAAAATAGCCGACTTGCGCGGCGGCGGGGGTTGCGGCATGTCTACGCCCGCGTCGGGGCGGCCGGCAAGATGGGGAAGCACCTTGAATATTTCTAGTATTGTCGGCGTTGCCGCAGCAGCAGTCCTTCTCTCAGCTCCAGCCTTGGCGTCGGAAGAGGAGACGGCTTGAGCGATCAAGAAAGCGCAACTGACGTGCCCCAAACCGGTAGTGCAAAGTTTCGGTAGCCCACAGACGACCTTCCTGCTCACCAAATTGGACCGTGAAGGGTCGCTCCGCCAAGACGGCAAAGCGGCGGAGCGCTTCCGCAAATCGCTGGAACGGCAGCGGCGTCTGGCGGAGCGGGAAATGCGCGGGGCCGTGCGCAAGGCAAACCGTTCAAACGATCACGCCGCTGCCGCCGTCAAACTGGCAGACATGCGCGCGAGCATTATGCGCAACTACGTGATGGCGATGCGCGCCTATTACGGGAACGTGTGGTTCAAGCAGGATGGCGAGAGCTGAGACTAACTCTCGTAATTGTCCGCCACCAGCCGGTCCAGCAGACGCACGCCCCAGCCGGACGCCCATGAGGAATTGATGTCGCTGGAGCCGGAATCCATGGCGGTGCCCGCAATATCAAGATGCACCCAAGGCGTATCGCCTACATAGCGCTGCAGAAACTGGGCGGCGGTGATCGACCCAGCATAGCGCCCACCAATATTTTTCATGTCAGCGTTCTTGGTGTCGATCAGCTTGTCGTAAGCCTTCGTCAGCGGCATGCGCCAGACCTTTTCATGTGTTACTTTCCCGGCGGCAGACAGCTGCTCCGAAAGGTCATCGTCATTGGAGAACAGTCCGGCATGTTCCTTACCCAGCGCGACGAGGATCGCGCCGGTGAGGGTCGCCAGATTGATCATGAATTTTGGGTCGAATTCCTCGCGGCAATAGTGCAGCGCATCGGCCAGCACGAGACGCCCTTCCGCGTCGGTGTTGAGGATCTCGATGGTCTGACCTGACATGGAGGTGACGATGTCACCCGGGCGCTGCGCATCGCCATCAGGCATATTTTCGACGAGCCCGATAATGCCGACCACGTTCGCCTTAGCTTTACGGGCTGCAAGCGCGTGCATGAGGCCCGTCACAGCAGCCGCGCCGCCCATGTCGCCCTTCATATCGCCCATACCAGCACCCGGCTTCAGCGAAATGCCGCCGGTGTCGAAGGTCACACCCTTGCCGATGAACGCGATGGGCTTGTCGTCCTTCTCGCCACCATGCCACTCCATGATCGCCATGCGCGGCGGATTGCGAGAACCGCGAGCGACGCCCATCAGCGCGCCCATCTTCAGCTTGTCCATGTCTTTGCCGTGAAGCACCGTGACCTTGCAGCCGAGCTTTGTCAGTTTCTTAGCCCGTTTTGCAAAGTCCTTCGGCGTCAGCACATTGGCCGGTTCATTGACGAGATCTCGCGCCAGCATGACACCATCGACAATACCGGATGCCGCTTCCCACGCCTTTTTGGCAGCCTTGGGATCATCGGTGAGGAACGTCAGGCTCTGGCCTTCCTTACTCTTTTTCTTGTCGTCTTTTTTACCGCCTGATTTCGTCTTGTAGCGGTCGAATTTGTAGGCCGACAGCACCGCGCCCTGCGCCATCGCGACGGCCTGATGCGTGTCAGGGACAAGAATCGAAGTTTCGCCTTCGCCGATGATCGACTGCAGCTTGCCTCCAAAATTGAGCCAGTCTTGCTCCTCCAAGTCGTTCAGGTCTCCAGTTCCCAACACGATCAGCTTGTCGAGGGCCGTATCTGCAGGACAGAGAATCTGTGTCGACTTGCCCTTGCTGCCCTCGAATTTGGCGACGTCCAGCGCCCGATTCACCCCTTCCCCGGCTAAAGCATCAGGCAAGGTGAGAGACTTGTCGGACAGCACCGCGAGGTTGCCCTCTTCCGGCAGATCATTTGACGCGAATGTGATTGTGGGCAGGCGGCTCATGCAGAACTCCGGAATTGATGCGGTTCGGCGCAGGGATCTGCGTCGCGACCGCCCATAGGTAAGGGCTTGCCGCATCGCGGTCAAAGCCCGATGGCAGTGACCTGTTTGCACCACCCGATCGCAAAGCGAAGCAGGCGCGGAAAGGCGCAGTTAACCCCGTTCATTCGCCCCTTTTTAGCCATTACGAGTGCTTACTCGCGCCGCTACGATCTGACCAATTTCATTAACCCGAGAGTGCAGCCTGCATGGGTCTCAGCCTCCTGGAACGCTATGTTTTCAAAAAAGCCTTGGTGATGGTCACCACGGCTTTGGTGGGGCTCGTGGGCGTGCTGTGGGTGGTGCGCGCCGTGCAGGAAGTCGATGTCATCATGTCCAAAGGACAGGGCATCATGACGTACCTCACGATCACGACGATGGGCGTGCCAACGCTGATCGCTGCTGTGGCACCGCTTGCCCTGATGATCGGCATGCTTCGCACCATTGGCGCGTTGAACGACGAATCGGAAATGGTCGTCATGCACGCGTCGGGCGCATCGCGCTGGTCGCTTGCGCGCCCCTTTCTCTGGCTGGCGGCCATGATGGCGGCGCTCATCTATTTTCTCGCGCTTTACGGTGGCCCGCACTCGCTGACCAAGATGCGAGAGAGCATCAACGACATGCGCGCCGACCTGATTTCCGTCGTTGTGAAAGATGGTGAGTTTCAAAATGTCGGCAATGGCTTGATGTTCCACATCGCCGCACGCCTGCCGGGCGGCGAGTTGAAAGGTGTTTTCATCACCGACACCCGCAACGAAAACGAGCATCTCACCTATCTCGCCAATTCCGGCACGATCTCGAAGATTGGCGACGATGCGTTTCTGGTCTTGCGGAATGGGCAGGTCCAGCGCCTGACACTGAAAACCAACAATTCCTCTTTTATCGATTTCGACAGCTATGCCTTCAACCTGTCAACATTTTCGGGCGGCACGGGTCGAGGCAAAGGCCGTTCGCGCGGCGAGTTGCGGACCTCAGAACTCTTCTTCCCCGATCCGGCAGACGAGATGTTCAAGCGGGCGCCGCACCGCTTTCGTGTGGAATTTCACACCCGCCTGACGAGCGGCCTCTATGCCTTTATGGTGGCCATCGTCATATTGGTCTGCTTGGGTAATCCGCAGTCTCACCGCCAGGGTTTGACGGTACTCGTCACCAGTACGGTGATCCTGGTGCTTTTGTTGCGCGGGGCCGGAATTCTATTTGAAAACAATCTGAAAGCCACGCCGATACTATGGATCGCGGTATGGGCTGTTCCCGTTTTATCGATTGCAAATTCGCTGCGTCTGCTAGCGACGGACAAGGTGTTTTTCCCGCCTGATTTCTCATCGCGGGTCCAGATGCAAATCGAAAAACTCATCAATCGTGTCCGTCCGCTGATGTCTTATCTGCGTATTCCGAAACTGGCGGGCGGTGAAACATGATCGGCCAAACGCTCAGCATCTATCTGGCAAAGACGTTCCTGAAGAACACGGTGTTCGTGTTCCTCGTGTTCTTCTTCCTCATTGCGCTGGTGGACATGCTGGAACTGACCAGACGCACGGCGAGGATCGACGATGTGGGCTTTCTTGATGTGGCCAGTATCGTATTGCTACGCGCGCCGATCTTCTCGGAGAACATCGTGCCCTTCGCCGTACTTTTCGGCGCGTCCGCCTCGCTGCTGTTGCTCAACAAACGGCTGGAGTTGGTGGTGGCAAGGGCGTCGGGCGTGTCGGTCTGGCAGTTTCTTGCGCCCATTTGCATTGCAGCAGCCGTCGTCGG
>JBCCRF010000151.1:0-7103 GCA_039208305.1 Pseudomonadota bacterium | reverse complement strand
GGCGATCCTTCCGTCACGCGCCGTGTAACGAACGGCAAGCGGGCGGAGCGTCGGATGCCACAGGCCAAACGCCAACACTCGGGCGGTGAACAGGGTAGTGTCGCGACGGCAGCAATGCTGTGCCTTTCGATGGAAGGTTTGCGGGGGCTTCGGTCTTCGTATCGCGGATGGGTGCCGACTTGCAGGTTGAGAGACACCTGTGCAGCAGGATCGAGCGGGGCGAAGGGTGATGCACTTCTTCGCCGTTAGACTACCGGCATACAGCAGACCCCTTCGTCCCGCTGGCTCATGTTTTCACCTATCAATCCGGCGCGGATACGCGTGCGGATGTTTCGGCATGCTTACAAACCTCCGCCACCCCTCCGCTGTCATCCCGGCCAGAGCATGCGCCCTCACCCAAGTTCGACTTACCTTCGCAAATCCGAAAGAAGTCTCTCTATCTGTCTCCCTGTCGGGGAGAAGGAGGAGTGCAAGGTCACGCTGCTACGGGCGCACCATCGACGACCATCGGCGTCACCAGAGCTGGAGCACTGTCGTCTTCGATTTCTTGATAGGTGTAGGCAATGTCCGCAAACCGATCGGCGCACTCCATGAAGGCATCCACAACGTCGGGGTCGAACTGGCTGCCCCGGCCCTCTTCGATGATCGCAAGCGCCTCGCCGTGGCTCATGGCCGCCTTGTAAACGCGGTTGGAACGCAGTGCATCATAGACATCCGCCACAGCCATTAGGCGACCGGATAGTGGAATGTCGTCACCCGCTAATCCGTTGGGATAGCCTTTGCCATCCCACCGCTCATGATGGCTGAGGACGATCTCGCGGGCGAGGCAGATGAGACGGGAATCGTCCAATTGTTTCGCAGCATCCTCCAGCGCGGCGGCACCGATGGTCGTGTGGGTCTTCATCACATCGTATTCGGCGTCGGTCAGCGGACCGGGCTTCTGCAGAATGTGGTCTGGAATGCCCACCTTGCCGATATCGTGCAGCGGTGCCGCCTGGTACAGCAGATCGACGCAGCGCTCGCTTAAAAGATCGCGATGGCTTGGTCGCTTGCGCAGTGTGCGGGCCAATTCAACGATATACATCTGCGTTCGTCGCAGATGCATGCCGGTCTCGTTATCGCGCTTGGCAGCAAGCGATACGAGACTGACCAGAAACGCATTTTGCGTCTTCGTCAGGTTGCGCAGCGAAGTCTCCAGCTTGTCGATCATCTGGTTCGTCAGCACCGCCACCTGACCGAATTCGTCCCGCGATGTCACAGCAGCCCGGTTCTGCAGATCACCATCGGAGACCGCAAGCAGAGCGTTGCGCTCGGTCTCGAGCGACAGCTTCAGATTCTTCGAATATTGCCGGATGGCGTTAACGGTGTAGCCGCTCAACACGGCAAGCACAAAAGCCGTCTCAGCCAGCACGATGAGCAACAGCGTATCGGTCAGCCCCTTGCGCCCGATATAGAGCAGATCCTTGTAAACCACCAAAAGGCAGACGGTTGCCAGAATGAACAGGTTAACGATGGAGAACAGGGTGAATTTACGGGTCACGGGCATTGAGCGACCGGATTTCGGAAATTCAGCTTCACCGGAAATGATGCGTCGCGCCATGCGCAACTCCCGGCGCAGCGACAGGTCGAGGCTGACGTAGTAGCCGAGCGCCAGAAACGAGACGGAGACCTTGAGGATGTTCTCGGTCGGCACGTTGAAATATAGACCGGAGAAGGCGGACACCGCAGCACCGGCAAGGAGGAACAGACTGAAATCCAGCCAGAAGCTCCACCGCAAATGTAGATCCGCTGCTGCTCTGGCGAACCGCGTCATGGCCAAATGGCGCACCGCAGCAATCGCGACCAAGGCCGTCATACAGGGTGCAAAGACGGCAAGGAAATCCTTGCTGTTGAGGATCGGACAGATGTGCTGCCCGTAAATCGTGTAGATGACGGCAAAAAGTACAGCGTGCAGCAGATAGCCACCGTCATCAGTTTCCACAAACAGATCTCTCATCGTCCAAAACTCCGCCCAAGTTTGAGGCCCAAGATGATGGAGAAGATCCTTTAAGATTCAGTGTAGTGGCCCGATCCAGGCAAAAGAGACCATCCTCGAACATCGCCATGAATTGCAGCATCTCGACTGTTGCAACACGCCGCAGGGCCTGAAACACTGCAGCTAACGGAGATGGCCGAGAAGCTGCGCGCCAATGCTTGGGAGACGGCGCGCGGTCCTGATCGGCGGGAGCACATCCGGGGGGTGTATTACGAATGCTGAGTTTCCTTCTGCGTCGCAGCGGGGTGATGTTGCTGACGGCGCTCTGCCTCACCTTCGTCGTCTTCTTTCTCGTCAACCTTGATCCCAACCTGGAAAAACTCGCCAAGAGCGAGGGCAACCAGCGCATGACGGATGAGCAGGTTGAGAACTGGCTGGGACGCAACGGCTACCGCCAGCCCCTAATCACCCGCTACGGCGAATGGCTGGGCGTCATGCCCGGCTGGACCCGCACCACAGATGAAGGCGAAGTTGCCGGTCGCTGCATCGGCCGCACACCGGTTCCTGCTGCCGAAGCGGAGCAGGCCCCCTCCTATTGCGGTCTGCTACAAGGCGACTGGGGCTTCTCCACCGTGTTCAAGGAACCCGTGGGCGGCATCGTTGCCAACAAACTGGGGCTCACCGGCAAGCTGATGTTTTTCGTGCTGCTGGTGATGGTGCCGACAGCCTTGGTCATCGGCGTAATCGCAGGCATGCGGGAGGGCTCAAAGACAGACCGCTCGCTCTCCACCTTCTCGATCCTGACCACATCTACCCCCGAATACGTGTCAGGCGTTATCCTCATCGTCTTCTTCGCCAGTCGCTTGACCGGCCTTCGATGGTTCAACGGCACGGCGGCCTCGGCCATGGACAACGCCACCTTCTGGAACTTCACCCTGCCGGTGGTGGCGCTGGCTCTGTACGGTCTTGGCTACATCGCCCGGATGACGCGCGCCTCCATGGCCGAAGTCATGACCGAGCCCTATATCCGGACGGCTCGCCTGAAGGGCGTATCGTTCAAATTCGTGGTGCTGAAGCACGCGCTGCGAAATGCGCTCATCGCACCCTTCACCGTCATCATGCTGCAGATCCCGTGGTTGCTGACCGGCGTCGTCATCATCGAGACGCTGTTCAACTACAAAGGCTTCGGCTGGACGCTGGTGCAGGCGGTGGGCAACAACGATATCGAGACCCTGATGGCCGTCTCCGTGGTGGCCGTGTTCGTCGTACTGCTCACCCAGCTGATTTCCGATATCGGCTACGTCTTCCTCAACCCGCGCATCCGCGTCAGCTGAGGGGAGACGACCAATGGAACGCTTATCCGCTCTGGAAATCACCACTGCTATCCTGGCCGCTTTCACGCCGGTCTGGATCGGCCTCGTCGTGATCCTCACGTTGACCTACGTCTTCCGGAAGAAGCTCGGCCTCTTCGGCAAACTCTTCGACAGCCGCATCGGGATGATCGGTCTCGTGCTGGTCCTGTTCTGGATTCTGACCGCGCTCTTCGCCGACCAGATCGCACCCTACGATGCGCTCACCCAAGTCTCCGGCATGAAGAACAAGGTGCCGGGCACACCGGTCCGCGGAGCCGAGGGAGAATTCTACCTGTTGGGCGGTGACAACCTCGCCCGTGATGTGTTTTCCCGTCTGGTGCTGGGCTCACAACAGGTGATGGTCATCGCACCTGCCGCGACGCTGTTCGCCTTCATGGTGGGCATTACGCTGGGTCTTCCCGCGGGATTCAAAGGCGGGAGGGCCGATACCGGCCTCACCTTCCTCGCCAACCTCGTGCTGGCCTTCCCGGTCATCCTGCTCTTCTTCCTGCTGGTCACACCGGAAATCCGCAACGACGGGACGGTCTATCAATTGTGGGGCGACAAGACCTGGATCGCCTCGGTACCGAACATCCTGGCGCTGATCCTGTTCCTGTTTCCGATCGTCTTCTTCCTGGTGCTGTGGGTGTCGAAATACTCCCAGCGCCCCGACAGGCTGACGCTCTATGTCGGGCTCACACTGCTGATCGGCGGGTGGGTCTATATCGGCCTCGTCTTCGATGCGGACCCGTTCGGCATCGTCTATATGGATCCGAACTTGTTGAACATTTTTGTTTCGGTCGTCTTCGTCAACGCACCCACCGTGTTCCGCATCGTTCGCGGCGTGACCATCGACATCAAGACGCGGGACTACGTCGCCGCCGCCCAGACCCGGGGCGAAGGGCCGTGGTATATCATGCTGTGGGAGATTCTGCCCAACGCCCGCGGGCCGCTCATCGTCGATTTCTGCCTGCGCATTGGCTACACGACGATCCTGTTAGGGACACTCGGCTTCTTCGGTCTCGGCGTCTCGCCGGAAAGCCCGGACTGGGGCATGACCATCAACGAGGGCCGCAAGTTGCTCTCGCTCTACCCCCATCTCGCGCTTCCCCCTGCGCTTGCGCTCATGTCGCTGGTGCTCGGGTTGAACCTGCTGGCCGATGGCCTGCGCGAAGAATCGCTGAAAGATTAAGGGAGGCTCGACGATCATGACCGACACGGCCACCGCACACCTCTCCACCACACCATCCGCTGCTGTTGCCCGCGCCAGTGTGCCGGTGCTCGACATCAAGAACCTGAGCATCGGACTGCCCAAAGGCGCAGACCGACCCTACGCGGTGCAGAACCTCGACCTCACCGTCAATCGCGGCGAGATCCTGTGTATCGTCGGGGAATCCGGCTCCGGCAAATCCGTGATGACCAGCGCGATCATGAACGATGTGCCACCGCGTCTAACGGTGGAATCCGGTGAGGTGCTGTTCGACGGCGAGGACGTGTTGAAAATGTCCAACGCTGAGCTGAACGACATGCGCGGCGCGCGCATATCGATGATTTATCAGGAGCCCATGGCGGCACTGAATCCGTCGATCCGCATTGGCAAGCAAGTGGAAGAAGTCTTCGAACTGCACCGCCCTGAGATCGATGCGGAAGAGCGGCGCAAGGAAACGATCAAGCTTTTCGAGCAGATGAAACTGCCGACACCGGAGCGCATCTACCGCAGCTACCCGCACGAGGTCTCCGGCGGCCAGAGCCAGCGTGTCGTCATTGCCATGGCGCTCGCCTGCAAGCCCGACATCCTTATCGCCGATGAACCGACGACCGCGCTCGACGTGACGACGCAGAAAGAAATCCTGCTGCTCATCAACGAGCTGCGCGACGTTTACGACAACGCCACGATCTTCATCACCCATGATTTCGGCGTGGTGGCGGAAATCGCCGACCGCGTTGCGGTCATGCGCTACGGCCAGCTGGTGGAAGAAGGCACCCGCGAAGATGTGCTGCTGACACCACGAGAGGACTACACCAAACTGCTGGTGGACGCGATGCCGCTGCTGGAGACGGCACGCACGCCGGACCTCGGCCGCAACGACGAGCCTGTGGTGGACGTCAAAGGCCTGCACAAGGTCTATGGCGCGGGCGGCACGAAACAGGTCCATGCGGTCAACGATGCCAGTTTCATTCTGCGTGCCGGCGAAACGCTGGGCGTGGTGGGGGAATCTGGGTCCGGCAAATCCACCCTGGCCAAAAGCCTCATTCGCCTCGTGGAACCCACCGAGGGTGCGGTGGTCATCAATGGGGAGGATTTTCTCGCGCTGAAAGGCAAGGACCTCGCTTCTGCGCGCAAGCACATCCAGATGATCTTCCAGGACCCGTTCGGCTCACTGAATCCAAGCCAGAAAGTGTCCACTATCATCGGCCGCTCCATGGAACTGCGTGGTATTCCCGCAGCCGAGCAAAAGGCAAGGACGCTGGAGCTGCTCAATCTCGTCGGCCTCGGCGAAGAGGCTTACGACCGCAGCCCGCGCAATTTCTCCGGCGGTCAGCGCCAGCGCATCGGCATCGCCCGCGCGCTTGCCATGGAGCCCGAAGTCATCATCGCCGATGAATCCGTTTCCGCCCTCGACCTGTCGATCCAGAAACAGGTTCTGTGGCTGATGAACGATCTGCAGGAGCGGTTGAAACTCGCCATCGTCTTCATCACCCACGATCTGCGCGTGGCAGCACAGATTTCTGACTACATCACAGTTATGGAAAAGGGTGTGATGGTGGAGCTCGGGACGGCTGATGAGGTCTTCAACAATCCCAAGCACCCTTACACGAAGAAGCTGCTCGATGCCGCGCCGGGCAAGGGCTGGCATCCGCCTCGTCTCAGCCGCGCCGAAGCAGAGCGGATCGCAGCGGAAACGAGCGGGTCGTTTGGAATAGCCACAGCCGCCAGCGACACAGCCCACAACACCAATAGTACCGACGGCCGCAAGGGAGCTTCGACCAGCACAGCTCTGGCCTCTGCCGTGGAAGATGATGGCACACCGACGCCAGATGACCGTGCCGATGGCCGCTTCAACTCTTCCGATGTCGCAATGCGCCGTGTGTCGGCCCGCAGTGCGGTGACCAGCGAAGCCGCTGTGGATGCCGATATGCAAACGGGCCAGCCATCGGCTGAAGAACCTGTATCCCGGTCTGCCAAGCCGATGGATGCGCCAAAGACGGCCCCCCGCAAGCCCAAACCAAAAATGCCAAAAGCTGCTCTTTCCGACGGCGACAAGGGGACTGTAGGCGCGGCCGCCGCGGTTGGCGCAACCAAGGTAGCGAAGGCAGCCACCAAGCCAAAAGCGAAGTCAACAAAGGCCCAAACGACCAAAACCAAGGCGCCAGCCAAACCGAAGGCACCCGCCAAAGCGGTTCCAAAACCAAAGGCCACCGCAAAAGCGTCCACCAAGGGTGCAACCAAAACCGCCAACAAGGCGGCGACAACCAAGGCACCAGCCAAAACGAAGACCGCAACCAAATCCACCGGCGGCAGTGCGGCCACCCGCGCGGCATTGGCGAAGGCTGCAGCAAAACAGGCAAAACCCGCCACCGCCAAGGCCAGCGCAGCGAAAGCCCCGGCAAAGGCCACAGCCAAAACGAAGGCGCCAGCACGCGCCACCGCAACCGGCAAGGCGAACACCTCAGCCCGCGCGACCACCAAGCCGAAAGACGCTGCCCCGCCGCGCATGCGCAAGCCGAAAACACCCGATGATCTGAAGATGATTTCCGGCGTCGGCCCCAAGATC
>JBCCRF010000150.1:0-7132 GCA_039208305.1 Pseudomonadota bacterium | reverse complement strand
CGAACGCATTGTCGCAGCCATCTCAGACATGCACTGAAGCACGAGCGCCTTCAGAATTTCCGGCTTGTCCTTGAAATGGCGGTATGGCGCGGCGCTGCTGACGCCGGCAAGTTTGGCGGCTTCGGCGATGGAGAAGTTTTCCGCGCCTTTCGTTTCAACGAGTTGGCGCACAGCGTTGAGCAGCTGCGCACGCAGATCACCATGGTGGTAGGCTGCCTTGCCAGCCACTTCCCCATCCCTGATTTCACTCGCCTGCAATGTCGTCGACATGAACGATGACTCCCGACCGTCGATGTAAGTGATATTAACACCCCTTGACAGTGTAAACGACACTTACATATGTTTATGTCACTTACATAATCGAAGGACTGTCACCCTTCAAGTGAGAGCAGGACCCATGAGCCAATCCAACACCAAGCGTTCACTCGCCCGTCGCATCGCCTCAGGCGTGGCAACTCTGTTCGGAACCGGCATGGTGGTCGCCGTTGCCGGCGTCGCCATCTGGCAGGGGTCGAGCCTGATCGCCGACCGTGCGGATGCGGTCGCCAAACCGGAACCGACGAAACTCATCACGGTATCGACACGGCAGATCGCCATGGCCGAGCGCTACGAGGTGCCGCGCCGCTTCACCGGCCAGATCGAAGCGCTGCAGACTGTGTCCCTATCGTTCGAACAGGGCGGAACCGTGCGGGACGTGCTGGTGGATGATGGGGCTACGGTCCAAAAAGGCCAGGTTTTGGCCCGACTGGACGACCGGCTGCTGAGAGCTGATTTGGATCGGCTGAATGCGTCGAAGAAGGCGATGGAAGCGCAACGGGAGCTGGCCGAACTGACCGACCAGCGGCAGGCGGAACTCAAGAAGCGCGGTTTCGCAAGCGCCCAACGTGCCGACCAGTCACGACTGTCGCTTCTGGAAATCGACGCACGCATGGCGGAGATAGAGGCTTCGATCACGTCTGCCGAAATCCGCTTGGAAAAAACGGAACTGCGCGCGCCCTTTGACGGCACGGTCAACACGCGCCTTGTCGATGCGGGCAACACGGTGGGCGCATCGCATGGTGTGCTGTCGCTGGTGGAGCGTGGCGCGCCGATCTTTCGGGTCGGTATCGCTCCTGACCTTGTGAGCCAGCTTACCGTTGGGGAGACGGTCGAGATCGACTTAGGTGAGACACGATATTCTGCGGACATCATCGCTCTTCTCCCACAGGTCGATCCTGTCACCAGAACGCGGATCGTCCGGGCACAACTGAATGATGCGCCAGATCTCGCCTTCGGTATGACTGGAGAAATTGTCCTGAGCGAATGGGCGGCGACGCGAGGTGCCTGGGTGCCGCTCACCGCGATCGAAGACGGTGTGCGCGGCCTTTGGACGATTAAGACCGTGCCGCTGGCCAACCCGCAACGCGTCACCATCGAGGCTGTCGAGGTCATCTATGCCGACGGCGAAAGGGCCTATGTGCGCGGCACATTTGCGCCGGACGCCCGCTACATCAATACCGGTGTCCACCGCGTAGTGGCGGGCCAGCAGGTGCGGGTGATGGACCGATGAGCGGCTCGATCCAATCGCTCACCTACCGCCAACCACGGCTGGTGTTCTTGATCATCATGGTGCTGATCGCTTCGGGCGTGTCATCGTTGCTCGCCATCGGGCGGCAGGAAGACCCGACGATCACCAACCTGTTCGCCAACGTCAAAACCGTCTTTCCAGGTGCAACTCCGGAGCGCGTGGAGACACTTGTGACGGCGGAAATAGAGGAGGAACTGAAGAAGATACCGGAGATCGATACGCTGAAATCCGTGTCGTCCACCGGCATTTCCATCGTCAATATCGATCTGGTGGAGACGTTGGAGAAAGAGCGTATCGAGCAGGTTTGGTCAGAAATCCGTGACGCGTTGACCGATGCGGAGGCGAACTTTCCAGCTGGTGCGCTTACGCCCGACCTCGATGCAGAAGGCGTCAATTCCTACACCGCCATTGCCGCCATGCGGCTGGCTCGCCCGGACGTGCCACTGACCATCGCCAAACGGTATGCAGACGATTTGGCGGACGTGTTGCGCAGTATACCGGGCACAAAAGCCGTGCGCCAATTCGGGGTTCCCGACGAAGAGATACTGGTCACGTTGAACAAGGATCGAGCCGCTTCCCTCGGGTTAACACCTGCTGCTGTTTCCACCGCGATCCAGGCTGCAGACGCCAAGATACAGGCAGGCCGATTGCGGGATGACGGCAACGACCTGATCCTCGAAGTGACCGGTGAAATCAAAGCGCTGGACCGTCTCCGCGATATTGTGGTGCGTGAGGGCGCGGAGACGACCGCAACACGCCTGTCCGATATTGCGACCATCACCCGCGGGCCGCGATCGCCGATGGCTGAGATGGCGCTCCACAATGGTGTGCCCGCCATCCTGATCGGGTCTGTTCTCAACGATGGTTTGCAAGTCGATGTCTGGTCCGCAGACGTACGCGCCGCCATCGAGACGTACCAGCAGCGTATGCCCGGCGGGCTGGAACTGGAACTGATCTTTGACCAGTCGACCTACACTGCAGACAGGCTTGCCGAGGTCGGTTGGAACATGGCGATCGGTGTCGCGCTGGTGATCGGCGTATTGTTCATCACGCTGGGCATCCGGGCGGCGGTGATCGTCGCTCTGATCCTGCCCATTGTGACCTTCGCGACTTTGGCGACGATGAACTTCCTCGGTATCGCCATTCACCAGATGTCTGTCACCGGATTGATCGTGGCGCTGGGCCTGCTGGTGGATGCGGGTATCGTGATGACCGATGAGGTGGCGAAGCGCATCCGTCAGGGGCTTGATAGGCTGGACGCCGTGGCCCAATCCGTTGGGCGTCTCACCGCGCCACTCTTCGCTTCCACCGTCACGACGGCACTCGCCTTCACGCCAATGATCCTGCTGCCCGGGCCGGCGGGGGATTTTGTGGGGTCCATCGCCATGGCGGTGGTGATCATGCTCAGCTGGTCCTTTGTCATCGCGGTCACTGTGACTCCGGCTGTTGCCGGTTGGATCATGCCAGCAGAAGGGCGCACGTCGTTTCTGAACGCCGGTATTTCAGGTGGCTTCATCGCCCGCTTCTTCGAGTGGACGCTGCGTCTCGCCATCCGCAACCCAATACGCGCCATCGCGCTGGCGCTGGTGCTGCCAGTCACCGGGTTCCTGTCTCAGCCAACGCTGACCGCACAGTTCTTCCCCGGCACCGATCGTGATCAGTTCACCATTGAGGTGGACATGCCGCCTGGCACCGCCATCGGGCAAACGCATCGGCTGGTGAAGCGACTCGACGCGCAGCTTCGCGAGGAGGAACTGATCAAGCAGGTGTTCTGGTCCATCGGCAAATCAGGACCAGCCTTCTACTACAACATCACGGCCGGCCGCGAGAACGCTCCTGGCTATGCCCAGGGCCTCATCACCACGGCCTCGCCAGCCGCGACGGAAGAACTCGTCGCCAAGCTGGAGCGCAGTCTGGCGGACGAAGCACCCGGTGCGCAGATTTTGGTGCGCGGTCTCGTGCAGGGTCCGCCCGTCGCGGCCCCGGTGGAGCTGCGCGTTGTCGGCAATGATCTCGATACGCTGCGCGAGATCGGCGACAGCCTGATGGACCGTCTCGCTTCCGTCGACAGCATCGTTCTGGCGCGCACCACATCATCCGGTGGTGCGCCGAAGGTCGTGGTCGATGTTAACGAGGCAAAGGCACGTGCTTTGGGTCTCGACCTCGCCTCAGTCGCGCGTCAGTTGAATGCGGGACTTGAGGGCGTTACGGGTGGCTCGCTGGTGGAAGGCACCGAACAGCTGCCCGTGCGTGTGCGCTATTCCGACGATCTGCGCGGCAATCTTGATGCCGTTCGCGATCTGCCAATCATCTCTCCACAATCGACGGCCCAGGCGCAATCCGGCGCTTTCGCCGCGATACCGTTATCCGCGATTGCCGATATCTCGCTCCTGCCCAGCGACGCTGCCATTAACCGCCGTAACGGAGAACGCATCAACACGGTCCAAGGTTTTACCCTGCGCGCCGTGCTGCCGGAAGAGGCGCTGAAGGCAGTGCAGGCTGACCTGGCCGCCAACCCAATTGGTTTGCCCGCGGGTTACCGGCTGGAGATCGGGGGCGACGCCGATGCGCGCAACGACACGCTTAACAATCTGCTCGCTTCCATTGGACTGATCGTCACGCTGACCATCGCGACGATTGTGATGACGTTTAACTCGTTCCGCTTGTCGCTGGTGGCGCTCGTCGTCTGCGTGCTGTCGGCGGGCCTGTCGATCCTTGCTCTTGCCGTGTTCCAGTTCCCCTTCGGCATTAATGCCATCATTGGGGTTATCGGCTCCATTGGCGTGTCGATCAACGCGGCCATTATCATCCTCACCGGTATGCAGGAGGACGAAGCTGCAAGCGCGGGCGACAGGGACGCCATGGTTGATGTCGTGATGGGCTCCAGCCGCCACATCGTTTCAACCACCATCACAACGTTTGGTGGTTTCTTGCCGCTGATACTTGCTGGTGGCGGTTTCTGGCCTCCTTTCGCGATGGCGGTCGCTGGCGGCGTGCTGCTGTCCACCGTGATCTCGTTTTATTTCACCCCGCCCATGTTTGCCCTTGTTCACAAACGTCGCCCGCAATTGCGCGACGAAACACAGGCAGAGAGGATTACCGTTGCCGCAAATGACGACTTCATGGTTCGGGAACCAGCGATTGCCGCGGAGTGATCCTGCAGGTGTTGTGCGAACGGTCAGCCCTCTTCAGAAGCGGCTTTCGATGATGCGAGCCAGAACTCAAGGCTGACCAGCTGGAAGCGAAGAAGTGGCTGGCTCGGCAAAGCCTCGATGAAAGCGTCTTGCTGGCGCTGCGGCAGGCGCAGCCAATCCATCACCTGGCCGCCCTTCAACACCGCTTCCGAGCTGTGCGCATGGTCCGGTGGGACGTAAAATCCGATCTTTGGTGCCTGCACGATTGATGGCGGCAGATAACGTTTCGCCACTTGCTTAAGGACCCATTTATTGACGCTGCCCCGCATCTTCATGTGCCTTGGCAAATGGGTTGCTAGATCGATCAGTCCGTTGGACAGAAAGGGAACCCGTACCTCCACCGAGTTCGCCATTCCAAGACTGTCATGCCTGTGCAACAGCCATCCCAGATGGTGCTCCATATCGTGCAACGCATGGGCCAGCACGGCCCGGTCTGACGCTAACGGCAATGTTTCCAAATGGTCGAGGATACGACGCTGATCGCTGAGCTGCTGTGCGTTCAGCGATGCCCAAGCGCCGTGACGACCTGCCTTGCTGCCATCCATGTAGGCAAACGGATGACGCTCCAGCGTCGCCTTTCGCGATCGGCGCTGGCGCGAACCTTTTATGAGACCCCGCAAGCCTTCGATGGACCGCCAGCGTTTCCACGTTGCACGATGCCAGCGGTAGCCGACGAAGAGTTCATCGGCACCCTCCCCGGTCAAAACGACCTTGTAGCCATCCGCTTGGCACCGCTCGGTGAGCAGCAGGAGAGGTATATAGTTCGGATCGCAGATCGGCCCATCGCATGCCGCTGATGCCTCCCTCCATCGTTCCATGAACATGTCGGGTGTCACGGGAATGGTATTCAGCTTCACCCCCAGATGATCGGCGACCGTGCGGGCACGGCCCACCTCACTGTTGGGGCCGCCAACATCCGCGACGTAGGCTTCCATGTCCGGTGAGCGATCTTTCGCAAATGCGGTGAGCAAAGATGAGTCGATGCCACCGCTGCAGAAAACGGTCACGGGAACATCACTGACCAGATGACTGTCCACGCTGTCGCGCAAGGCGCGATCTACAGTGTCCACGATGGCCTTATCCTTGTCCTTCGCTGACAAGATGCGCGGGACGCTGACATGGTCGAGAAGCTGGAAGAACGTGTTGTGACTTTCCTCTGACCCATCGAAGGTGACCATCCCTCCCGGTGGGAGCGCCGAGCAGCCACGATAGAGCCTGTGCAACGGTGAGCGAGGTTCTGTCAGCCATTGTGCCACGCCGACATCGTGGATCTTTAACCGATCGATCGCGCCGAAGGCTTTTGCTTCAGAAGCGAACAGCACGTCCTCCTCGCGATGCATGAGCAACAAGGGCTTGATGCCCATACGGTCGCGCGCCAGCAAAAGCTGACGCGTCTTGTTATCAAAATACGCGAGCGCAAACATGCCGTCGAAACGCGGCAGGGCATCTGTCCCCCAACGCTCCAGCGCCTGAAGCACGATTTCGGTATCGCCCGTGGTCTCGAAGACGGCACCCTCCGCTTCGAGAGCCTGTCTAAGGGCTTCGGCGTTGTAGAGTTCGCCATTGTAGGAAAGGACCCCATTCCCGCTTGCAGACACCATGGGCTGCGCAGAAGATGATCCCGGGTCACGGATGGCAAGGCGACGGTGCCCTAGCGCGACTCCTTCGTCGCTCCAAATCCCCTCTCCATCGGGGCCGCGATGCACAAGCGCTTCGCCCATCGTGCGGACCACCGCCAGATCGGGTACTTTACCGTCAGGCCGCCATACGCCGTAGATGCCGCACATCGCGGTCAACCCTGCTCTGTCATACGGGCAGCTTCTGCTGCGGGGTCAACCAGGGAAGAGTGCTGGCTCGCGACCAGTCACGGATAGAATGCCCGAGCAACTCGCTACAAAAAGAACATCCCTGAAAGCGTTTTCCACATCGATAGCGCCAGCAGGCAATATCGGCATGTTCGGCATGCAGTATCCGTTCAAGATGATCTGCACGACTGCCCTTCACGTAAAGCAGCTCGCCGGGCAAGCGGTCGGCAGACAGCATCTCCCACGCTGCCTTGACATCTGTGAGCCGGAACAGGCGTCCGTCATAGTCGGGTCCGGTGAGCCGTCGCACGCGCTCAGCCTCATCGCCAACGAAAAGGATGCGGTCTGCCACCGCCAGCGCAGCTTGCGCGGTCTGTTCGTAGCGTCGACGGGTGTTGCCACGCACATCTGACAGCGTACCCAGAACGATGGTCTTTCGCGGTCTGTCGATCTGCTCCAAAAATTCGAAACAGGTCGCAAGCGTCCATTGCGGCGCTTTCCAAGCGTCAAGAACAACCATCCGGTCGGCAGCTAACGGGTGCAGCGACATACGGTTCATCAGCGGT
>JBCCRF010000149.1:0-7173 GCA_039208305.1 Pseudomonadota bacterium | reverse complement strand
TGACCTGCGCCTGCGTGATCGCGGAAAACTCCGCACCATCGTCAACTACGGCCCGAAGCCGCGTGACGCTTCGCACCTGATCCCAAAAGGCGCGAAGCTGCTCGTTGGGGAATCCGTCCTCGGGGTCGCGGGCGTCGCTATTGTCGAGCTGGGTTAGCCCAGCACGCTGGCTCCGGTGTCCGAACCTGAGACGCTGGCGCGGAAGGCGCTGAAGAGCTCGACGCCCATGCCGAATTCGTTGCCACTCATATCGGCGGTGGCGATTTCGCGGGCGTTCCATTCTGCCTCATCCACCAGTGCGGCTAGCTTGCCGTTGGTTGCGTCGAGCCGGACGATGTCGCCGTCACGCAGCTTGGCGATACCGCCGCCAGCTTTCGCTTCCGGCGTGCAGTGGATCGCCGCTGGGACCTTTCCAGACGCGCCGGACATGCGGCCATCGGTGACAAGGGCGACTTTGTAGCCACGGTCCTGCAACACGCCGAGCGGTGGGGTCAGCTTGTGCAGCTCCGGCATGCCATTCGCCTGCGGCCCCTGGAAGCGGCAGACGGCGATGACGTCCATATTCAACTCGCCCGCCTCGAAAGCGTCGCGGATGCCGTGCTGCGTGTCGAAGATGCGCACCGGCGCTTCAACAACATGATGTTCCTCCTTGCAGGCGGAAATCTTGATGACAGCGCGGCCAATATTGCCGTCCAGCATCTTCAAACCACCATCGGCGCGGAAGGGTTTGTCGACGGTGGCGACGATGTTGTCATTCGCGCCCTTCTCTGGCGCAGGACGGAAGGCGACGGAGCCGTCTTCGGCGAGTGTTGGCTCCTGCGCCATCAACGACAGGCCGTGGCCCATAATTGTCGTTACGTCTTCATGCAGCTGACCATGGCGCAACAATTCTCCGATGAGATAGGGCAAGCCACCTGCCGCGTGGAAATGGTTCACATCGGCCATGCCGTTTGGATAGACGCGGGCGAGCAAAGGCGTGCAATCGGCGAGGTCCGACAGGTCTTCCAGCGTCAGCACGATGCCAGCCGCCTTCGCCATCGCCACGAGATGGAGAACATGGTTGGTGGAGCCGCCCGTCGTATGCAGGCCGACAATGCCGTTCACCATAGCCTTTTCGTCGATCACATGACCGATAGGCGTGAAGCGATTGCCCTGCGCCGTGATGGAAAGCGCCGTGCGCGTCGCCTCTTCGGTCAGCGCGTCGCGTAGGGTCGTGCCCGGGTTCACGAAGCTGGAGCCGGGCAGGTGGAGCCCCATGAATTCCATCAGCATCTGGTTGGAATTGGCCGTGCCGTAAAACGTGCAGGTGCCGGGGGAATGGTAGCTTTCGCTTTCCGCCTTCAGCAACTCGTCACGTCCGATCTTGCCCTCCGCATAGAGTTGACGAATGCGAACTTTCTCGTCGTTCGGCAGGCCGGATGGCATGGGACCGGCAGGCACGAAGACGGCGGGCAAATGACCGAAGGTCAGCGCGCCGATCAGCAGGCCTGGCACGATCTTGTCGCAGACGCCGAGATACAATGCAGCGTCAAACATGTTGTGGGATAGGCCCACGGCGGTCGCCATGGCGATCACATCGCGGGAGAAGAGCGACAGCTCCATACCCTTCTGCCCCTGGGTTACACCGTCGCACATGGCCGGCACGCCGGACGCCACCTGCGCAACCGCGCCTTCGGCCCGGGCGGCTTCCTTGATGATCGCGGGAAAGCGCCCGAACGGTTCATGGGCCGACAGCATGTCATTGTAGGAGTTGATGATCGCGAGGTTCGGCACCACGTCGCCGGACAGTTTCATCTTGTCGCCAGCAGCGCATGCGGCGAAGCCGTGGGCGAGATTTCCGCAGGTCAGGGAAGAGCGGTGTGGCCCGTCATTGGCGGCCTGTTCGATGCGCGCGAGATAGGCCTCGCGCGTCGGCTTGGAGCGCTCGATGATGCGCTCGGTCACGTCGGTGATGGCAGCGATCGTCATGGTCTGTCTCCTTCGGGAGAATGTTTACGGTGCCCAATAGACGGTCAGATGGGCATCTGGATGACGCAGCACGTGGCGGATGGGCAAATCGTCTGCCGGACCGTCTTTCATGGCTTCTTCGAAAACGGCGAGTTTCTTCTCGCCCTCGATGTGCAGCACCAGATATTCGGCTTCCACAATGACTGGAAGCGTCATGGTCAGGCGCGGGTCTGGCACGTCGGGACTTTCGACATGGAGGAACGCGGCCTCTTGCTTCGGATCAGTTGCTGCCGAAAGTTGCGGGCTGCCGGGGAAGAAAGACGCGGTGTGTCCGTCCTCACCCATGCCCAAAATCAGCACGTCGAAAGGGCGCTCGTCGTCTTCTGCAAGCTTTTCGCTAGCTGCCTGAGCGGCTTCGTCTGGCGTCTTGCCCTGGATGTATAGCGAGAGAAATTCGCTATCGGCATGATCCTGCAGCCCGGCGTTCTGGCGGATCATGCCTTCGTTGGAACGCTCGTGGTCGCGGGGCACGAAACGCTCATCTACCAGCGCGCAATAGACCATCTCGCTATCGAAGGCTGGATGGTCGGCAAGGGTCTGCAGAAACAGTTTGGGGGTGGAACCGCCAGAGAGTGCAAGCGAGGCGAAATGGCCCGTTTCAGTATCCGTGTCCAGACGTGCGGTGACGTCATCTGCCAGTTGTTTGGCGAGGTCCTCACGGCTTTCAAATTCTATGAATTGTGCAACGGCCATTGTCGCGTCCCGTCATTCCCCGCACGCGCTTAGCGCGTGCCATCGTTCCAAGTTCGCCCGTCGCGCTCGATCAGCGCGATAGACTGTGACGGCCCCCAAGTGCCTGCTGTGTAGGTGGCCACCGGTTGATTGACCTCCGCCCAGGCCTCGAAGATGGGATCGATCCACGCCCAGGCTGCTTCCACCTCGTCACGACGCATAAAGAGTGTCTGGTTGCCGCGAATAACGTCCAGCAGCAGGCGTTCGTAAGCGTCAGGCGAGCGCCCGTCGAAGGTCTGGGCAAAGCTCATGTCCAGCGGCACATGTTTAAGCCGCATACCGCCGGGACCGGGATCCTTAATCATGATCCACTGTTTCACCGACTCGTCCGGCTGCAAGCGCAGCACCAGCTGGTTCGAGACCGGCACGCCCGCCTCCTTGCCGAAGATGGCGTGGGGCACGGGTTTGAACTGGATCACGATCTCGCTCATACGCTGCGCCATGCGCTTGCCGGTGCGCAGGTAAAACGGCACGCCGGACCAGCGCCAATTCTCAACCTCAGCCTTGATGGCGACGAAGGTGGATGTCGTGCTGTCTTCGCCGAGTTCATCGAGATAGCCGTCGACTTTCCCTTCCGGACCAGCGCCAGCTATATATTGCGCGCGCACGGTGTGTTGCCCGACATTGTCGGTGGTGATGGGGGCGAGCGAGCGCAGCACTTTCAATTTCTCGTCGCGGATTGCATCTGCGGAACCATTGGCAGGCGGTTCCATGGCGACGAGGCAGAGCAGTTGCATCATGTGGTTCTGCACCATGTCGCGAACCGCTCCGGCCTTATCGTAGTAGCCCGCGCGGTCGCCGACACCGACCGTCTCCGCCACCGTGATCTGGACATGGTCGATATGAGCGGAGTTCCACAGCGGTTCGAACAGTGCGTTGGCGAAGCGCAGCGCCAGCAAGTTCTGCACCGTCTCCTTGCCGAGATAGTGGTCGATGCGGAACGCCTGCTCCTCATCGAAATGCTGGCCCACCTCGTGATTCAGTTCCTTCGCAGATTCCAGATCCCGACCGAGCGGCTTCTCGATCACCAGCCGTGTGCGCTTGTCGATGAGACCGTGCTTCTCCAACGCTTCTGAGATGGGACCGAACAGGGCAGGACCGACGGCAAGGTAGAAGGCACGAATGCGATCTTCATCGCCCAGCAGTTTTTTGAGGTCGTCCCAACCGTCATCGTCGGTGACGTCGAGAGAGAGGTAGTGCAGGCGCTTCAGGAAACGCTTTAGCACCGCATCGTCGATCTGGTTGTCCGGCACGAATTCGCGCAGCGCCTCTTCTGCAAATTTTCGGTATTTCGCGTCAGAGTGTTTTGAGCGCGATGCTCCGATCAACCGTGCCTCATCTGGTAACTGACCGTCGAGATCGCGCTGATAGAGCGCCGGCAGCAGCTTGCGCTGCGCGAGGTCACCAGTGCCACCGAAAATGATGTAGTCGAACGGGTCGACGGGAATGATCTGTGCGGTCACGACACGGCTCCGGGCGGAGATGAGAGAAGGCTGCCACCTTGAAATCTGCGGTGCATTTAATCGATTTAATGCAGCCTGTAAATCGGCAGCGCGGTTACACGTTCTTCGCCAGATAAACGCGGTGAAAGCCGTCTTCGATCCGTTTGTCGGTGACGAAAAAGCCCAGGCGCTCGTAGAAGGCGAGGGCCTCCGCCATCATCACATTGGTATAGAGCCGCAATTGAGAGGCTCCCGCTTCGCGGGCTTCCGCCTCCAGCAGATCGAAGATCGCGCGCCCCACACCGCTGCCCTGAAGGTCGGGCATGATCGCAATGTTCTCGATGAAAAGCGCATCACCCTCTATGCGATGCACGCTGTAGCCGACGGGGTCTCCCGCCTCGACGATGCACAGTTCACCATTCGCCAGATGAACCGCAAAGTCCGCCACCATTGGTGCGGGCTCACGCCCGATGCGCGGCACATAAGGCGCGTAGGCCGCCCGCGCACAATTCTCCACAAAAGGCAGGTCGGCGGATTTGGCGGCGCGCAGGCGGGGCTTGCTCATGCTTCCTTTTATTGCTGCGTTGACGCCGTGGCCATAGTTTAGCCGTTCTGAGATTTGGGAGGACAGAACCATGCGCATGGAGGGCAAGACGGCCATCGTGACCGGCGCCGGATCAGGTTTCGGCGAAGCCATCGCCACCCGCTTTGCGCATGAAGGAGCCAATGTGGTGATCGCCGATATTCGCGAGGATGCGGCGCAGCACGTGGCAGAGGCAATCGGTGCCATGGCGGTGGCGATCGGCGTGGATGTGTCCTCCCGCGAGGGCAATCAGGCCATGCGTGATCTTGCCATCGAGCGTTTCGGGCGGCTCGATACGTTCGTCTTGAATGCCGGCGTTACGCACACCAACCAATCCGCACTTACAGTCAGCGAGGACGATTTCGATCGCATCACCGCGGTCAATATGAAGGCGCTATTTCACGCGGCGCAAGTCATGGCGGATGATCTGGCGGCAACATCCGGCAGCATCGTCGCCACCGCGTCCACCGCCGGTCTGCGCCCACGCCCTGGCCTCGTCTGGTACAATGCGTCGAAAGCGTGGGTCATCAACGCCTGCAAATGCCTTGCGGTGGAACTGGCCCCGCGCAACATCCGTGTCAACTCGCTCTGCCCGGTCGCGTCGCCCACTGCGATGCTGGCGGATTTCATGGGGGACGACACGCCGGAAATCCGTGAGAAGTTCCAGTCCGTCATTCCGCTCGGTCGGTTCAGCCAGCCCCGCGATATGGCGAACGCCGCGCTTTACCTTGCCAGCGACGAGGCCGATTTCATCACTGGCGTCGCGCTGGAGGTGGATGGAGGGCGGTGCGTTTAGCCTTCCAGCGCCTGCATCAGATCGGCAATCAGATCGTCGCCACTCTCGATGCCGCAGGACAGTCGCAGCAGGTCATCCGGAACGGTGTCTTCGATGGTGTGGCGGTGCTCGACCAGGCTTTCGACACCGCCGAGGGACGTGGCCCGTTTGAACAGCTTCATCTTGCCAATGGCAGCTAGCGCCCCTTCGCGCCCGCTCGCGACACGGATGGAGAGCAATGAGCCGAACCCACCTCTCATCTGACGCCTGGCCAGATCGTGCCAAGTGTCGGTTTTCAGGCCCGGATAGAGGACGTGGGATACGGCTTCGTGATCAGCCATCGCCTTCGCGACCGCCATTGCATTGGCGCACATGCGCTCGACCCGCAGCGGCATGGTGCGCATGCCCCGGATCAGCAGCCAGGCTGCGAAGGGCGACAGGACGGCGCCCGCATCATGCCGGTCGTCCTTAATTTGTGACCAGCGCTCGCTTTTGGCATCTGCCGTCACTAGCACGCCTGCCAGCACATCAGAGTGACCATTAATGCCTTTTGTGGCGGAGTGCATGACATAGTCTGCGCCGTGAGCAAGGGGTTGCGTGATGACTGGCGTTGCCGCCGTGGAGTCGATGCACAGCACCGCGCTGAGTGAATTCGCCAGCTTCGCGCAGGCGTTGATGTCGACGGTCTTCAAGTACGGGTTCGATGGGGTCTCGGCCCAGACAACGTCTGCACTGCCGCTCATCGCATCGCGCACAGACGCATCGGCAAGATCAACTTCATCAAGCGTTACGGCACGGCGGGCACAAAAGTCGCGGGCCCATTTTGTCGTGCCCCAATAGATGCCGGACTGCATGATGATGCGCCCGCCATTGGGAACCGTTCGCAGCAGCGCCGCAACCGCTGCCATGCCGGACGGGAACAGCAACGCATCACCACCGCCTTCTGCCTTCGCCAGCAGGCGTTCCCCCAACCGGGTCAGATCATCATCGTCACGCGAGTAGAGATGGTCCGGCGAAGTCGGCACATTGTCGGTGCCGCGCACGAAGGTCGTGGTTGGCTGTATGGCGGGAACAACGCCGCCGGTGGGCATGTCGATCGCGCCATCTAACTGGGCGAAGAGCGTGTCGAGATTGATGTTGGTCATTTGGTTCTGTTCTTCATGGCCTCGCGCATCGCTTCGCACGGATCATCGCGTTTTGCACGAGGCGTGAAGATGACGAAATCGGCGGTTGGATTGCCCGCGTCGTTGACGAGGCCATAGGCGTCTGCCGTGGTCATCCCATCAACAACTTCCACCAAGGCGATAGAGATCACCGGACGATCCATCAGGAACGGTACGCCCCGGTCGCGGCGTGTGTGACCGCTCCCAGCAATCAGCACGGCTTTGCCCTGCGCGGCGTTCATCTCCGCCGCCATCTTCGCATCGCGGAACCGCTGGACGCTCGCCATGGCGGGCAGGGCGCTTTCCGGCATCATGCCGCAATGGGCACCGGCGAGCTCCTTCATCAGCGAGGCCTGCTCCGCTTCCGGCAAAGGCGTGTCGAGATCGAGCCCTGCGCGCTCCTCTGCGGTCAGTGCCTCAACGCCCTGCTTTGAAATGCGGCGGGTCACCTGCACGTCGGCTGCGCCCGCC
>JBCCRF010000148.1:0-7176 GCA_039208305.1 Pseudomonadota bacterium | reverse complement strand
CTTCTTTTCACACGGTTGCAGACGCCGCTCTACAATTCGTCCGCCCGCATTGAGATTGCAACCGCCAGCCCGAACGCACTAAAGGAACTGGAGGTCACGTCTGAGCTCAAGGACCTGACGGATTTTGAAACGGCACGCCAAAAACTGAAGTCACGCGAGGTTGCAAAGCGTGTCGTCGCAGCGCTTGATCTTGCCAACGAACCGGCCTTCCTTGCTCCCTCACCTCGCTTCAGTGTGTCCAACCTGACCGCGAAGGCTGGCGAACCCCGCCTGTTTCCTGAATTTGAAACACTGAGCCTCGAGCGGCGTACGAAACTGGCCGAAGACAAGGTGAAGGGTGGTCTCGGCGCACGCCTGATCCGCAACACCAGCGTCATTTCAGTAACTTATACCCATCCGGTGCCGGAATGGAGCCAGCGTGTTGTCGATCAGGTGGTCAACAGTTACATGGCCTTTGTGGTGGAAAAGAAAGCCCAGACCTCCGATCAGGCACGGCTCTTTCTGCAACAGCAGGTCCATGCGGCGAAAGCCGATCTGGAAAAGGCCGAAGAGGCGCTGGTCTCCTATGCGCAGGAGCAGGGGCTCACCACCGTCGGCCAGTCCTCCTCGCTGCTCGACGGCAATCTGGCCGAGATCAACCGTGCCATTTCAACGGCGGTTAACGAACGCCTGCTGGCAGAGCGTTATGCTACACAGTTAGAGAAACACGGTGCGGCATCGCTGCCGCAATCCTTTGCGAGCGAAACGGTGCAGATCGCCAAGGCCAAATTGATTGAACTGCGTTCCACCTATCGCCAGAAACGCGCACGGATGAAGCCTAGCTTCCCGGAAATGCAAAAGCTCGCTGCCCAGATTTCCGAAGTCGAACGCAATCTCGCCAACGAAAATCGCGCCATCGGTCAGGCCATCGCGGTGCAACTGGAACAGGCGCAGCGTAAGGAAGCCTCGCTAAAAGAAGAGCTTTTGCGTCTGGAGCAGGAACGTCGCACCTATCAGCGCAAGAACATCCGCTACACAATTTTGAAGCGCGAGGCAGATACAGTCCGATCCCACTATCAAACATTGATCGCCAAACTGTCCGAGGTTGGCGTTGGGGCGGCTCTGAAGACGGCTGGTGCCACCGTGGTCGATCGCGGCGAATTGCCCAAGTCGCCCTTTTCGCCCAACCTGCCGAAAAACCTGCTGCTCATGTTTGGCATTTTCGGTGCCTTGGGTGCCTCCTTCATCTATGCGCGGGAGTTGTTCGACAACACCTTTGCCACGCCGGACCAGATCGAAAGCGAACTTGGCCTGCCGGTTCTTGGGTTGATTCCGCGCCTATCGCCTACGGCATTGGAAGCCGCGTGGAGCGACCCGACTTGCGAATTCATGGAATCCTACCGCACGCTGCGCACGTCTGTGCAGTTCACGGGAACTGAAAACGACATTCGCCACATCCTCGTCACCAGCGCTGCGCCAGGCGATGGCAAGACAACAACGGCTGTTCGGCTGGCGGCCGATTTTGCGGCGCTGGGACGTCGTGTGCTCATCATCGACGCCGATATGCGCAAACCGCGCCTGCATTCGGTCTATGGCGTCGACAACCAGATCGGCCTGTCCAATCTTCTTTCCAACGTCGTGCTGAGCGGGGACGTGAAGTCCTGCTTTAAGAAGACCGGACATGCCGGCGTGTCGGTGCTGACGGCTGGGACGATCCCACCCAATCCGGCCGACCTCATCGCCTCGTCGCGGATGGTGCGGGTGCTGGAACTGCTGGTGAAACGCTACGACATGGTGATTGTGGATTCGCCACCGGTTATGGGTCTCTCCGACGCGCCGCTGCTGTCCCGTCTGGTGGATGCAACGCTGTTCGTGGTGGCCTGCAAATCGACGAAACGCGATCCCGCAAAGGCCGCCATCGGACGTCTTGGGACCGCTGGCGCTACCATGATCGGGGCCGCGTTCACCCGCTTCCACCTCGATCGGCTCGACTACAATTTCAAGCAGCGCTTCCTGCATCAAGGCTATTACACCTACGGCGAGAAGCCATCGCTCGATGCGCCATCGATGATGACGCCGGACGTGCCACTGGAAGAGCCGAAAAAGACAGGCAGGGCCGCCCGACGCAAGACGGAAAGCGTGTGAGCTCTGCCAACAGATTGGCGCTCATCTGAAAATCTTCGGGGTGGGATAGGCTGGCAGTCCCTAGGGGAATCGAACCCCTCTTTCCAGGTTGAAAACCTGGCGTCCTAACCGATAGACGAAGGGACCCCAGCGAGGCTTTCTATAGGCATGTGCCCATCGGCTCGCAAGAGAAAAATGAGCGGTTTTTTCGCTACGGGCGCGTTGTCCTGTCGCGTCCAATATAAGGTTGGCACGATGCTGAAACTTCACGCTCTGCGCTTGCGGCTGCGTTTTTTGCGGCGGTTGCAATAGTGCCATGCCCGCTTGGCGCCAACATCGATATGTACTGACTTCGTCCAGCAATAGGTGCCAACGCCGCCCCGCCCTGGGATGCTGCGCAGATATTTCGCCAGCGCCCATTTGGACACGCCCTTCACCTGAATATCGGCCGCCATGCAGCGGGTATGAGTCGAGTTGCGTGCTCCGCGAATACGCCGGTTGTAGGAACGGCTGCGATAGCCCGACGTAATGACCAAGCGTTTGCCGTAATGGCGCTCCACCTGGCGCAGGATGTTCACGAGGGCGCGGGGGAAACAATCGGAGCGAATGCCCTTGCGCTGATGCTGGAAGATCTGTCGACCAACACCGGCCAACGCACCAGCGGAGGCCAATTGATCGCGATTGTTCTTGTTGCGCGTGTCGCTGCCATTGCGCTGGTTGGTTCTAGCGATAATGCCGAATAGACCTTCGCGGCTGCGCACCCCGGGAAGACTACCACTGGCGCTGGATCGCCGTGCTGCCCGATCCACTTTTGCATTCGGCTTCCGCGTTTCCAGCGACGCCACGCGAGCGGGTCTAGATTTGGTCTGCGGAGTGGCGCGTTTCGGTGCAAAGAAAGCTGCAAGCGGGTTGGCAGGCTTTGCTTTCTCTCGCTTCGCCTCTGCAACCTCTGTCTGCGCAACAGGCTGAGTTTCGTCCTGTGATGCTATTCGGGCGGGTTTTGCTTTGGGCAGTCTTGGTTTGGCCTGCGACGTAGCTCGCTTCGGCGCAAAGAATGCCGCGAGCGGATTGACGGGCTTGGGTTTCTCAAGCTGTGCCTCAGCCGCCGCCGCTTCCGGCTCACCCGTCTTGACCATCTCGGTCGATGCTACCGATGGAGACGTTTTTGGGGTCGCAACAAGAGCGGTCGCCTCTGCAGTTGCAGTAACGGTTGTTGTTTCCGTTGCCGACACATCTATAGCAGCGGCGGTTTCGCTGCCGTTTTCGCCCTCAACTTGTTCAGCCAAACCGAGTGCTGGCTCGGCCTCGCCTTGGGCGATTGCCACGTCTTGCGAAGGCGTAAGAGGGCTTGCGGTATTCTGGGTTTGCAAACTGTTGGCGGCAACGCAGCCGGACAGCGCGATAGCAGACAAAGCCGTCACAACCGCGCTACGGGGCGTGGCTCTGCATCGCGATGGACGACCCGTAAATTCCAACTTGCTAGCCCCCTCGCAGCCACTTCACGACTGCCTTCGCACTCGACCCTGACGTATATCCGTTAAGGGGCCGAATATCACTCGCCCATCAGCCCGTCAGCGGCAACTTAACCCCGCCAACCGAGTATGGCCGAAAACCGGCGCAAATATGACTGTATCGGTCTCAGTTCAGCTCTACCAAGAGCCTGTATTTGCCATGCTTTTCCAAGGCTCAGCCGGTTCCAGCGATTCCCCCTGCTGCAGCAGTTCAAAAGAGATGCCGTCAGGCGATTTCACGAAGGCCATATGGCCGTCGCGGGGCGGGCGGTTGATGGTGATGCCGGCATCCATAAGCTTCTGGCACGTCTCGTAGATGTTCTCGACAGTGTAGGCGAGGTGGCCGAAATTGCGTCCCCCGGTGTATTCCTCCGGATCCCAATTGTAGGTGAGCTCGATCATCGGGGCCTTCTCTGCCTTGGCTTGTTCCATATCCTCGTTGGCAGCCAGAAAAACCAGCGTGAAACGCCCGCCTTCATTCTCCATACGACGAAGTTCGACGAGCCCCATCTTGTTGATGTAAAAGTCGAGTGATTCATCGAGATCAGCGACGCGCACCATCGTGTGGAGATATTTCATGGCAGAGGCTTTCGGCAGGACAGAATGCTTTGCAACATATGTCATGCGTGAGACCGCCATGACAACACACAGACGCGCCAATGGCTAACGCCGACCATCAGCAACTGGTCGACTGGGTGCTGGAGTCATCTTCCACCCTGCTGTTCACCGGTGCGGGTATTGCCACCGAATCCGGTATCGACGATTTCCGCAGTCCCGGCGGCGTGTGGAGCCGCATGAAACCGATTACCTTCGACGCCTTTCGTGCTGATGAAGAAGCACGCCTGGAGGACTGGCGGCGGCGTTTTAACTTTCAGGCGCAATTCGACGCAGCGCCGCTGAACGATGGCCACCATGCCTGCGCCGCGATCCTCGACGCGCCGGGCGCTGAGGCGCTGGTGACGCAGAACATTGATGGGTTGCATCAGCGGGCAGGGGTTGCAGATGAGGACATCATCGAAATTCACGGCAATGGCACGAAGGGTAAATGCCTGGACTGCGAAGCTCCCATGTCGCTTGCCGATGCCAAAGCGCAGATTGAGGAAACGGGCCGCTCGCCGAGATGTACCCGTTGCGGCGGGTTGGTTAAGGCAGCCGTCATCTCCTTTGGGCAGCCCATGCCTTCCGACAAGGTCTCCCGCGCTGCTAAGCTTGCTCAGAGCTGCGAACTCTGCATCGTTCTGGGCTCCTCGCTGGTCGTACAGCCCGCAGCGCGTGTTCCGGAAATCGCGGCTGCATCCGGCGCACAGTTGGTGATCGTCAATCGCGAGGCGACGCCTCTCGACCATCTGGCAGCGCTTGTGATCCGCGATGCCATCGGTGTTGCAGCCACGCCGATTTTGGATGCGCTGGGCAGAGGTTAACGCTTTTTTTGCTTCCGACTCTTGCCGGGATTCCGCCCCCCCGTGCTACATTGAAAACGAATCAAGGCGGCATCCAAGTATTCGATTAGGCTCCTGATCAACATGTTCTGGTCCACGGCGATCATCGGCAGTGCGTTGCTTATGCGAACTTGTCTGTTCGGTCACCGTTTAAGTATTTTGGGGTTGAGTCGATGAGTAGCAGTGATGGTCGCAGCGGTGATGATCCGGCGATGATGAGCCGCCGGATGGGGGTATCGCCAGGGGGACGAGCGTCAGACGAGCTTCGTGAAAGCGCAGTGCCGACGACAGCTGATAGCATTTCGCCGGACGTGTTTGTGGTCGCGGGCGCGATCAAATGGTTCGATGTCTCCAAAGGTTTCGGTTTCGTCGTTCCCGATGATGATCTGCCCGACGTGTTGCTTCACGTCTCTTGCTTGCGCGATGATGGTTTTCAGACGGCCCATGAAGGTGCTCGCATCGTTTGCGAAGTGGTGCGTAAGCAGCGCGGGCTGCAAGCGTTTCGCGTGTTGTCGATGGACAATTCTACCGCCATTCATCCGTCGCAATTGCCGCCCGCCCGCACCCATGTAGATGTCGAGCCGACGAGCGATATCGTGCGAACCGAGGTGAAGTGGTTCAATCGTACCAAGGGCTTCGGCTTCCTGACGCAGGGCGAGGGGACTGAAGACATTTTCATCCATATGGAAACGCTGCGCCGCTTCGGCCTGACCGAACTGCGCCCGGGGCAACACGTCATGGTGCGCTACGGGCACGGCGAGAAAGGGCTCATGGCTGCCGAAGTGCACCCGGTGGCCGGGACTAGCCGCCCCATGAGCCACTAGCGGCGGACTGGTTTGCTGTCCCGCTTGTTGCGGCGGTTGCAAGCTTGGCCGTGTCTCACGGCACGACCAGCGCCTTGACGCCGAGACCTCGAGTCAATGATTGTCGCGCTATGCGCGCTTTCATTCTTGTTCTTCTGACCATTTTCACTGTCGCAACGGCGCATGCTGAAGATCAGCCTCGCGTCGAGGGGCAACCATTCGACATCGTCTACGAAGCGGCGCCTTTGACGATCACTGTTGGCGATAATCGGCTGCAATGGCGCATCGAACTAGCGGACGAACAGCCCGAGCGCAGCCGCGGTCTCATGTTCCGCCAGTCCATGAAGCCCATGACCGGCATGCTGTTCCGCTTTGATGTGGAGCGCCCCGTCACCATGTGGATGAAGAACACGTTTATCTCGCTCGACATGCTTTTCGCCGATGCCAGTGGCACAATCATCCATATTGCCGAGCGAACGGAACCGCAGTCCCTCGACATTATCTCATCTCAAGGACCGGCAAGCTATGTTTTGGAAATCAACGGCGGGGAGGCGGAAAGGCTGGGCGTGACGGTCGGGCAGCGCATGGTCCACCCTGCCATCGGCAGGTAGACGATTTCTGCGCGTTGTAGCGTGAATACGGCTTGCATGGTTTTCGTTCGCGGCTTAATCACACCGCAGCCTTCGGGCCGGTCGGGGTGTGGCGCAGCCTGGTAGCGCACCTGGTTTGGGACCAGGGGGTCGGAGGTTCGAATCCTCTCGCCCCGACCAACAACAGCCACCTGTTAGTGCGGTAGATGCGCCTTTGGTTATCGACGTCGACAGGAAGCGAGTTGGGAGCCGCCTCATGTTCGCACGTATCTATCGTCCCGCCAGAACCGCCATGCAGTCCGGCAAGGGCAAGGCAAAACACTGGGTGCTCAAATACGAACCGGAAGGGCGCAAGGGCACCGATCCGCTGATGGGTTACACCGCAACGTCCGACACGCTGCAACAGATCTCCATGCGGTTCGAGACGCGTGAAGAGGCGATTGATTACGCTGAGCGTAACAACATTCGCTACCGCGTGCAGGAACCGAAGGAACAACGCCGCCGGGCGGTTTCCTACTCCGACAATTTTAAACACGACCGTAAGGTGCCGTGGACCCATTGAGCGAACGGAAAGGCGGCTGGCGAACCCTGCAGGATTCGAACCTGCGACCTACTGCTTAGAAGGCAGTTGCTCTATCCAGCTGAGCTAAGGGTCCGTTCTTTGCAGGTCAGACGCGATGCACTTTTTGCGACCGGTTTTTACCGCTTGATTGATGGTCGGAGTGAGAGG
>JBCCRF010000147.1:0-7202 GCA_039208305.1 Pseudomonadota bacterium | reverse complement strand
TTTCCGACAGAGTCGGATGGGGGAACACAGCATCGATAAGGTCCTGTTCGGTGGTCTCCAGGTTCATGGCGACCACGAAGCCCTGGATCAGTTCCGTCACTTCCGCGCCCACCATATGTGCACCGAGCAGCTGGCCGGTTTCGGCGTCGAAGATGGTTTTCACCATACCTTCCGGTTCACCCAGCGCGATCGCCTTGCCGTTGCCGGCGAAGTTGAAACGACCGATCTTCAACTTGCGCTTCGCGTCCTTAGCCGCCTTCTCGGTCATGCCCACGCTGGCAACCTGCGGGTTGCAATAAGTGCAGCCGGGGATCTTGGCTTTGTCCATAGTGTGGGGGTGTTTGCCGGCGATCTTCTCCACGCAAATGATGCCCTCATGCTCCGCCTTGTGGGCGAGCATTGGCGCACCGGCCACATCGCCTATAGCGTAGATGCCTTTCACGTTGGTCGCGCCGTATTCGTCGATGGCAATGATGCCAAGATCGGTCTTCACGCCCAGCTTGTCGAGGTTCAGGCCCTCGATATTACCGACGACGCCAACGGCGGAGATGAGGTGTTCGGCCTCGATCTTTTGTGTCTTGCCGTCCTTCGTTTCCACATGAGCCGTGATGCCAGATTTCGACTTGTCGACCCCCGCCACTTTCGCCCCGAGCAGAATGTTCATACCCTGCTTTTCGAAGCGTTTCTGTGCGTGGGCGGCGATCTCGTGGTCCTCCACGGGCATCACCTGATCCATCAATTCCACAACCGTCACCTCCGCGCCCATGGAGCGGTAGAACGACGCAAACTCGATGCCGATGGCACCGGACCCCATGACCACGAGGCTCTTCGGCATGGTCTTCGGCACCATGGCCTCGAAGTAGGACCAGATGCGGTCGCCGTCCGGCTCTATACCAGGGATAGCGCGTGGGCGCGCGCCGGTGGCGATGATGATGTGTTTGGCCTTGTAGGTCCCCTCACCTTTTGTCCCCTTCGGCACTGGGTGCTGCGGCTCCACCGGCTTCTTGCCGGGCGCTTTAACCTCGACGGTGCCTGCGTCCTTGATCGTCGCCTCACCCCAGATGACGTCCACCTTGTTCTTCTTCATCAGGAAGGCAACGCCGCCGTTCAGTTGGCCGGATACGCCTCGCGAACGCTTGACGACCTTCTCCATATCGAAGCTCACATCCTTCGCCGACAGACCAAAGGCGTCAGCGTGGTTCATGTGGTCGTAGATTTCAGCCGAGCGCAGCAGTGCCTTCGTCGGGATGCAGCCCCAGTTGAGGCAAATGCCGCCCAGATGTTCGCGCTCTACAACGGCTGCTTTCATTCCAAGCTGAGAGGCGCGGATGGCGGCGACATAGCCGCCCGGCCCGCCGCCGATGATGAGGACGTCGTAAGTATCAGCCATGGTGTTCCCTCATATATTTGGTGTGCTCCCTGCACCGATGCGCCACCTTGTGCGGCGCGGCGTGTCCGGCTAACCCGCCTGCAGAACCGGCCGAAACGCAGGCCAATGCAGAGCGAGCGCTCCGATGGATTTCTTCACCGCCTTTTCCAGCCTGGGCTATTCGTCGATGGTGCTTGTCATCGCGTTTCTGTTCGCGACCGGCGTGATCTGGAACGCGCTGAAGATGCACGCGCGGGCGACGTGGATGAAACTCGTGCTGATGGCAGTTATGGTGGCGCTGTTCGCTTTCGCGACGATCTACCTGGCAGAACAGCGGGCCATCGTGATGAACGATCTGCGGGACAGCGATTTCCAGCCGCGCGATCCGTCTCTGCCCGGCGCACCACAGCCCGAAGGCGCTACCACCGACTGACGACACATCTGTTCGACACCGGGCGATCACCGTCAGACCAGCATCGCCGTCGGGTTTTCGATGAAGCGCTTGAATTCGCTGGCAAGCTGTGCACCCAGCGCGCCATCGATGGCACGGTGATCGAAGGCGAAAGTCGCAGCCATGATGGTCGCAGCACCGACCGAGCCATCCGCCTTGATGATCGGCTTCTTCTCACCAGCGCCAATGGACACGATGGAAGCGTGTGGCGGGTTGATGATGGAGGTGAATTCGCGGACGCCGAACATGCCGAGGTTCGACACGGCTGTGCAGCCACCCTGATATTCTTCAGGCTTCAGCTTCTTGCTGCGCGCGCGGGACGCCATATCCTTCACCTCGGCAGAAATTACAGAGAGCGTCTTGGTTTCCGCCTTGCGCACGATGGGCGTGAACAAACCGTCATCCACGGCGACAGCGACGCCGACGTCGGAGTGCTTGTGGAAGATGCGGTCGGTGGAGGTCCACGATACATTCGACATGGGCACCGCCTGCAGGGCATGGGCCATGGCTTTGACAATGAAATCGTTGACCGAGATTTTGTAGGCGGGCTTGCCGTCGACCTCCGGTGCCGCGCCGTTCATCTGCGAGCGCAAAGCCAGCAACGCGTCGATGTTGCATTCCATCGTCACAAAATAGGCAGGAATCGTCTGCGCGCTTTCGGTCAGTCGCTCGGCGATGACCTTGCGCATGCCGTCATGAGGCCTCTTTTCGTAGGCCTCGGCATCGAAGAAAGCGAGCACCTGCTCGTCAGACATGCCGGTGGCGCGGGTAACGGTCTGCCCGCCGGTCGCAGACTTGGGCGCTGCTCCGGGCTGGGCGTTCTCCACATCGGCCTTGACGATGCGACCGCGTGGGCCAGATCCAGAGATCAATGCGAGGTCGATACCCTTCTGCCCGGCAATGCGGCGAGCGAGCGGCGTGGCAAAAATGCGCTCGCCATCGGCGCGTGGTGCGGGCGGCATTGTTACCTCCGGCTTGCCGTGGTCCTTGGCATCGTTGGCGCTTGCCTCCGTGGCTTTAGGCTCCGGCGCGGTCTTGGGGTCATCATCTGCCTTCGGCGTCTCAGCAGGTTTCGAGGCAGCGGACTTCTGTGGCTCGTCGATGTCGGATGCGTCTTCGCCCTCTTCCGCCAGCACGGCGATGACGGCGTTGACCTTCACGCCTTCGGTGCCTTCAGCCACCAGCAGCTTCGCCACCGTGCCTTCGTCGACGGCCTCCACTTCCATGGTCGCCTTGTCGGTCTCAATCTCAGCGATAACGTCACCGGCGGACACGGTATCGCCTTCCTTCACGAGCCACTTGGCAAGATTGCCCTCCTCCATGGTGGGCGACAGGGCGGGCATGGTGATGTTGACGCTCATCGGGTGAGGCTCCCGTTTACGGCTTCGAGATAGATGAGCCCGGAATCCTCTGGCCCGTCATCATATGGGGCGACATCCCAATTGCGGGCGGACAGAATGGTGCGGGTGATGGTGATGACATTGTCATGGGCGGGCGTGGCGTTCGCGACAGCGCGGAGTGTTGCCTGGTCGTCTATCGCCGCTTCAACGGCTTCTTCGTTGGTGAGGCGCCGATTGACCAGCCACTCCAGCGCATCGAGCGAAACGACCACCTGGTTCGGCCCGGCGGGAATAACAACGGCGTCACGAAACTGGTCCCAGCCAGCGGAGCGAATGTCGAGAGGTGGGATCATACCAGATTGCCCTCTTCATCAAAGCCAAGCAGGTCGGACAATGGCGCTTTCAACGTGACGAACGGTTCAGCCTCGACAATATTCCCGGGACCGTATGTTGGACCTATGGTCCAACGGGCAGCGTCATCAGCGACGAACGTTTCGAGCGTCTGGGCTATTGGATCCAGTAGCCACAGATACTGCACACCGGCACTTGCATAGATGCGCCGCTTTGCGCCCCGGTCGTAGCGTGCGGTGGAAGGAGACAGAATTTCGCAGATCCAATCGGGCACAATCTCAAGATGGGATTCATCGGGAATATCGGGAAGCCGTTCTGCACGCCATCCTGCAATGTCGGGTACGGTTACCTGAATGCCGAAATGTAATTCAGGTTCATCGAGAAAAATCCAACCGCCCTGCCCGCTGCCGCCGTCGAATTCATTAAAGAGGCTCGTGCCCATTCGTTTCGCAGCGCGAGCATGCTTAGGCCCAGGCCGGGGCATCGTCACCAATTCGCCGTCGATCAGTTCAGCCACCATGTTGGCTGGAACAGCTTCAAGATCAGCGTAGGTGGCGGGGGATGCGGCGCGGCTCGGCATCAGTGGACGAGACCTCCCTGCGCATTGCCTGAGCTTTCGGCGACGAACCCTTGGACAAGATGATGTGCTGTGTCGGCGAGGATTATCCCAGCTTCTGTGCGAGAGCCGATCTGGCTTGGGTCCAGATGTACTGTCAGGCCATCATCACCGCGACTGGCGATGAGGAGCGTGTTTTCCAGAACGACAGGCTCATCCGACATCGGCGCGGCCTACTTGTAGGTGACGGCATTGGCCGCCTCGATGATGTCCGACACGCTCGGCAAAGCGAGTTTCTCAAGGTTCGCGGCATACGGCATCGGGACGTCTTTGCCAGTGATGCGGATGACAGGGGCGTCGAGATAATCAAAGGCATTTTCCATGATCTGAGCGGAGATCTCGGCCCCAACACCCGACTGCGGAAAGCCCTCTTCGATGGTGAGGCAGCGGTTGGTTTTCTTCACCGACTCCACAACCGTCTCAATGTCCATCGGGCGTATGGTGCGCAGATCAATGATCTCAGCGTCAATATCCATACCTGCCAGCTCGGTCGCGGCTTCGATCGCGTATTTCATGCCGATGCCGAAGGTGACGAGCGTGACGTCTACACCCTGTTTGTGAACGCGGGCCTTGCCGATGGGGAGCACGAAATCGTCCATCTTCGGCACGTCGAAGGACTGGCCGTACATGATCTCGTTTTCGAGGAAGACGATCGGGTTCGGATCCCGGATGGCCGCCTTCAAAAGGCCTTTCGCATCGGCAGCACCATATGGGGCGACGACCTTGAGGCCAGGTATGTGGCTGTACCAGCCCGCGTAGCACTGGCTGTGCTGCGCACCCACACGGGCCGCAGCACCGTTGGGGCCGCGGAACACCATGGGCGCGCCCATCTGACCGCCCGACATGTAAAGCGTCTTGGCGGCGGAGTTCACGATCTGATCAATCGCCTGCATGGCAAAGTTAAAGGTCATGAACTCGACCAAGGGGCGAAGCCCCGCCATCGCCGCACCCACGCCGATTCCAGCGAAGCCGTGCTCGGTGATCGGTGTGTCGATGACGCGTTTGTTGCCGAATTCATCCAGCAAGCCTTGCGTGACCTTATAGGCGCCCTGGTACTCGGCGACCTCCTCACCCATGACAAATACCTTGTCGTCGCGGCGCATTTCTTCGGCCATTGCATCGCGCAGGGCTTCCCGGACGGTGGTGGACACCATTTCGGTGCCGTCGGGAATGTCCGGATCGGACATACGGGCTTCCGCTTTCGGCTCCGGGCGTACCTTGCCCTCGGCAGGGACCGTGCGGTCCTCCATACCCTCGAGCGCGCCTTCAGCAACCTCGTCGGATTCTTCCCTAACCTGTGTCGTCTCGCCCGCGTCAGCGGGCGTCGCAGAGGCTGCGTCCTCGGCGTTTTCGCCCTCCTCCGCCAGCACGGCGATGACGGCATTCACCTTGACGCCTTCGGTGCCTTCGGCGACGGCGATCTTGGCGACCGTGCCTTCGTCGACCGCTTCGACTTCCATCGTTGCCTTGTCGGTCTCGATTTCGGCAATCACGTCACCGGCGGCGACCGCATCTCCCTCCCTCACGAGCCACTTGGCCAGGGTGCCTTCCTCCATGGTCGGGGAAAGCGCTGGCATGAGAATTTCGGTTGCCATTTACACCACCTCTTGGTGCTTGCGGATCAACTCCAATCGCTGCTCGCCAATGCGCTCACCGATAGTTGCCGCCAAGAAATAATTGAGAAGATAGAACGCGATGACGATCGATATCGCGGTGTTGACAAGGCCAAGAACGGTTAGCGTGCCTACTCTACTCGTCAGCAATATCTCCGGTCCGATCGCGGAAAGAAACTGAGTCCAAACAAAACCCAGAACGAGATTGGCGATGAAGAAGGTAAGACCCCACTTCCAAAATATGGACCACGCAATGCGGCGTATTTCGCCCATGCTCGCCATTTACGCGGCCTCCCCGGGTGCGGCTTCGTCTGTTGGAAGCAGGACGTCGGTATAGAGTTCGGACGGATCGGGTTCGGGGTTGGTCTGGGCGAAGTCAGCAGCATCGGCGACGATGGCACGGACGTCCTTGTCGATCGCCTTCAATTCATCTTCGCTCGCCCACTCCTTCTCAGCCAATCGCTGTTTCACGCGTTCAATTGGATCATTCTCGGCGCGCATCTTCTGCACTTCGTCTTTAGAACGATATTTTGCCGGGTCGGACATGGAGTGCCCACGATAGCGGTAAGTCTGCATGTCGAGAATGATCGGCCCCTTACCAGAGCGGCACCAGTCAGCTGCCAGTTTGCCTGCGGCCTGCACGGCACGCACATCCATGCCGTCCACTTCGATGCCCGGAATGTTGAAAGAGCAGCCCCGGCGGGAGAAATCCGTCAGTGCGGAGGAGCGTGTCACGCTGGTGCCCATAGCGTAGCGATTGTTTTCAATGATGTAGATGACAGGCAGGTCCCACAGCTTCGCCATGTTGAAGCTTTCGTAGACCTGCCCCTGGTTGGACGCCCCATCGCCGAAATAGGTGCAGCACACGTTCCCGTTTTCGACGTAGCGGTTGTTGAAGGCGATGCCCGTGCCGAGCGACACCTGAGCGCCAACAATACCGTGGCCGCCGTAGAAGTGCTTCTCCTTGGAAAACATGTGCATGGAGCCACCCTTGCCACGGCTGTAGCCACCCTCACGGCCGGTCAGCTCCGCCATGATACCCTTGGGATCCATCCCGCAGGCAAGCATATGGCCGTGGTCTCGATAGGCGGTGATGGATTGATCGCCCTCTATCAACGCGGCCTGCAGGCCGGTGACCACTGCCTCCTGCCCGATATACAGGTGGCAAAACCCACCGATGAACCCCATGCCGTAAAGCTGGCCCGCCTTTTCTTCAAAACGGCGGATCAGCAGCATCTCGCGGTAAGCGTCGAGTTCCTGCTCTTTCGAGTAGTCGAGCGGCTTCGGCGTTTTGGGCGCTTTTGCGCTCGATTTCGATGCAGTTTTCGCGGTGGAGGATTTTGCCAAAGCGCACACCCGTTCTCAATTGCGATAGCGGGAGGCTGCGACAACGCTCGCTGCGTTTCAAAGTGCTCCCTGATTTACAGCATAACCGGAACGTATCGATTCACAATGCGAAATC
>JBCCRF010000146.1:0-7214 GCA_039208305.1 Pseudomonadota bacterium | reverse complement strand
TACTAGTGAGGCTTGAGTTAGTAATACTGGTGCTTGAGTATCTTCTAGTATAAAATTTATACGCTCTTGAGGATAGGTAGGGTCTAAAGGTATAGATGCACCACCGGCTCCTCGTCTTCTTCGTTGTAGGTGGCGCGAAAATCGACGGCATCCTCGGTGATGCCCTCCAGCAGGCTGATCGCGGCCTGCGTCATGCGCGCTTCGGTGTAACGCATGGCCGCGGGGTTATCGCCATCCACATTGCCGAAATTGCCCTGCCCATCCACCAGCGGGTAGCGCACGGCAAAGGATTGCGACAGCCGCACCAGCGCGTCGTAAATCGACGCATCACCGTGCGGGTGGAATTTACCCATCACATCACCGACGATGCGGGCGCATTTTGCAAAGCCTGCATCCGGATTCAGGCGCAGCAGCCGCATGGCGTGCAGAATGCGCCGATGCACCGGCTTCATGCCATCGCGAACATCCGGCAGAGCACGGCCCATGATGGTGGACAGCGCATAGGCGAGATACCGCTCCTCCAGTGCCGATTTCAGATCGACGCGCTGGATTTCACCTGCCCCGGAACCGTTGGAGTCGGGCGAATCATCGTCGGGTTTGTCGTGCTTTCCCATGCGCTTGCGGTAGCGCACTTGCCCCGATTTCCCAACACCCACGCGAATGTCACGCTACTGCTTCCCGACATGTGATCTCTGTCACGTTTCGCCCACGTTCCATGGTGTATGCTGGGCCGAAATCAGTTGCCGAACAGAAAGCGCTCCCACATGTTGAAACTGACCCGCTCTACCCTCCTCGCCTCTGCCGCCATCATCACTATGTCCTCCGGGGCGAAAGCCGCCGAGGGGCTGACCCTGCTCAACGAACTCATCAGCGGCGACGCATCGCTGACCTATAGCAGCGTGGAGGAAATCAACCCGTCGTCCTTCGTTTTGAAAGACGTGAAAATCGACGCGCCCAGCGGAGCCGATGTTGAAGTGAAGGAACTGGCCGTCAACGGCTTGAAGGAAGCGAACAACCGCGTCGTCTACGATTCGATCCGCGCGACTGAGACAAAATTTGTCGATGACGAAAGGGGATCGACCGCTGCCATCGCCGTGATCGAGACCAAACTTGGCGATTGGCCGCGCTTCTTCATGAAGAAGGACCTCACGGATGAAGAGAAAGCCGCCCGCATTCGCTTTGGTAGCTACAATTTTAGCGGCATCGTGGCCGGAACAAAGGACGGCAATTTCACCATCGACGGAGTCGCACTGACGGATTTCGATGTCCCACTGCGTGCCGATGAAGTGATGACCTCGGGAACGCAGGGCCGCTTCAAGATGGGTGGTATCGCCATCAACAACCTCACCGGCAACGGCAACAACACCAGTGGTCGCATGGGCAAGTTTAGCTTGAACGGTCTCGATCTGCCCATTGGCAAAGGCGCGTCTCCGCTGGCTTTGTTCGACACGCCATTGGACATGGAAATTGCGGACGTCTCCTTCTCCATTAATGGTGCTGAGGTCTTCACCATGGCGCGCACCCAGACGGCGGTTCGCAAGGCCGCCGATGGAGAATCGTTTGATCAGGACTCCACGGTCGAAGGTATTCGTGCCGACCTGACGAAGATCCCGGACCCGCGCGCCCAAGCTGTTCTCGGCCAGCTTGGCTACGAAACGCTTGAAATGGATATGAACGGCAAGGGCTCCTACACGCCGTCCACCGGTGTCGCAGCACTCGACAATATGACCATCAAGCTGAAGGACATGTTCGATCTCGACATGGCCTACGCCCTGTCCGGTTACACGGAAGACTTCATGAAGCGGCTACAGGACCAACAGGTCAAAGATCTTGAAAACCCGCCTGCACTTGGCGGCGTTTCCCCCGGCGTGCTGTCACTGCTGAGCGAATTGGACCTGAACAATTTCCGCCTTGCCATCACCGACCGCTCGCTCACCAAGCGCATTCTGGATTTCCAGGCCGCGCAGATGGGTTCCACGGGTGATCAACTGGCGGCATCCGTCCCGATGTTCATCGGCATGGGCATGGCGGGTTTGCAAATGCCCGACCTGACGGACATGGTGACCCGCGCCGTGGGTGATTTCGTGAAGGAAAAAGGCACGCTCTCCGTTGAGGCCAACCCACAGGAGCCCGTGTCGGTCGGCGGTCTAATCGCCGCCGGTCAAAGCAACCCGAAGCAGATTCCGGAAATGCTGAACCTGCAGGTCGCGTCAGAGTAGTCAGACGCCGCTGAAGCTGGACGCCAGCGCCAGCCCCACGACAACCAACATCGCCAGCGCCATGGCGATGTTGATGGCGCGCTGAATTTCGGCGCGAAGATCGAGTGAGTTGATCGCAACACCTGCGGCCAGCCACACGATGTGGATCGGAACCCAAACCGCATTCAGCAGCACGAACTTTACCGCGATCTCCAGCCACAGCTGTTCGGGAAACATCGGGAAATTGGAGAATACGAAGGTGCCGACCGCATAGGCTTTCGGATTGATGGCCTGCAGCGTGATGCCACCCCAGAACCCGGGCGGCGTGTCGGCGCCGATAAAGGCGATCTTGGAGCCTGCAAAAGCGATCTTCGCTGCGAGATAGAGCAGATAGGCCGTCGACAGCACGGTGAAGACAACGCGCAAACTTTCATTGGCGAGAAACAACGCAGCCAGCCCACCGGCCGCCACCGCCATCACCATGTTCGATCCGACGAACAGACCTGCTCCATATTCCCAGCCCGCGCGGTAGCCAAAGGCCGAACCAACACCCGCTAGCGTCAACACCCCCGGCCCCGGCGTGCCCAGCAGCAACAACATCGCAGCGATGAACTGAAACATGAGCAAGGGCCCGTCGGGAGTTGCGCTTTAAGCTCGACCATATGGTCATCAAAGATGGCGCACCCTTTGTCCATGCTTGAACCGGCACCGGCACCCACCAGATCGATGCTTACTCACGCCTGACCACGGTGTTGTGATCGCTGCAAAGTTGTCGCAAGCCCGGCAAAGTGACAGTCTTGCCTCATAGGAAGAGGAGGACCTTTCATTGACCTATTTATTGAAACGGCTGCGTTTGCCCGCAGCAGCTCTTGTTGCGGCGCTGTGCGCACCCGTTGCTCAAGCAAGCGACGCCCAGACGATCGAGGTTACCGGCGAGGTGATCGACACATGGTGCTACTATTCTGGCGTCATGGGCGGTCCAGAAGCCGTCACCGGTACCGCGCATCACACCTGCGCTCTATGGTGTGCAGCCGGCGGCATTCCTGTAGGCATTCGCACCGAGAAGGGCGAAGTTTACATGGTGCTGAAACTCGAAAACGAAGAGCCGCTGGAACAGACCGACAAGGTGATGGAGCTGGCCAGCGACGTCATCCGCGCCAAGGGCACCCACTACAAGCGTGATGGGGTCAACTACATCCTCGTCGATCAGGTGGTGGAGAATCAGGGCATCACCTATCGCAGCCACGAGGATTACGAGGCGATCCCGCCCTTCTCCGCTCCCAAACGCCCCAAGACGTGAGGTCCGACATGAAACGCATTCTTTTTGCGGCAGCAGTCTTTGCTGTCGGCACCACCGTCGCCCATGCAAATGATTTCTCAAAGGGCAGCACGGCCAAGAAGATGAACCTCTTCGGTGAAGCTCAGGCTATGTTTTCCGGCAAGGTGGTGGACATCACCTGCGAACTGTCCGGCAACTGCGCCGACAATTGCGGCAACGGCAACCGCAACCTCGGCATCGTTCGCGAGGCTGACGGCAAGCTTATCATGGTGCTGAAGAACGGCCAGTTCTCCTTCAACGGCGGCACCGAAGACCTGTTGCCCTTCTGCAATGCAGAGGTCGATGTAGACGGCTTGATGGTCGGGGATGACCCCGACTCACCATCGCGCTTCTACATGGTGCAGAAAATCCGCGCCAAAGGTGCCGCCGAATGGGGCAAAGCTAATCTCTGGACCAAGGCTTGGGCCAAAAAGAACCCAGACTCGAAGGGCAAGGGACCGTGGTTCCGTCGCGACCCGCGTGTGCTGAAGCAGCTGGCGGCGGAAGGCCATTTCGGCCTTGGCGTCGACTATGACAAGCAATGGCTGGACGAGAACCGCCCGGAATGAGCATCTCGACAAAGTGGCTGGCGGCAACAGCTGTTGCCGCCGGGCTCGCGGTTGGCGGCGGGGCGGCATGGTTCGGTCAATCGTCCGGCCTAGATCGAGCGGTCAAAACAGCATCGGCCAATGCGCTACCGGCTGAGCCGGTCGCCCCCGATAACACACCGGACTTCCCGGCCCTGAAGACCGGTGACTACGAACTCGTGGACCAGCACGGCAACCTGCGCCGCTCCGCCAGCCCGGACGGACGTCCTCAACTGGTGTTCTTCGGATACGGCCACTGCAAAGCCGTGTGCTCGCTGGCCCTTCCCAATATGGGCGAAGCGACCCGTCTGCTTGACGGTATGGGCATCGCTGCAACGCCGGTCATGATCACGGTCGACCCCAAACGCGACACCCGTGCCGATCTGAAGATCACCATGGCGCAGCACCACGAGCGCATGATCGGTCTCACGGGCGACGAGAAATCGCTGGAATCCGCCTACAAGGCTTTCAACGTGAAAAAGGAATTCCTCTTCACCCACCCGGAGGAAGGCGAGGTGTTTTCCCACTCATCCTTCATCTTCCTGCTGGACGGCGACGGAAAGTTCCAAACCATGTTCCCGCCCGTCACCAATCCAGCGCGCATCGCGCAGGTGGCCGCGGGGTATATTCGAGCAGAGAGTGAAATAGGGAGCTAGCCCCCTACTCCCGCGGCAGGTTCAGCTTCAGGTGCAGTTCCTTTAGCTGCGGCTTGTCCGCTTCGCTCGGCGCACCCATCAGGAGGTCCCGGGCCTGCTGGTTCATCGGGAACATGGTGATCTCGCGCAGGTTTTTGGTGCCGCAGAGCAGCATCACGATGCGATCCACACCGGCGGCCATGCCGCCATGGGGGGGCGCGCCATATTGGAAGGCGCGGTAGAGGCCACCAAAGCGGTCTTCTACCGTCTGCTGATCCAGCCCGGTGATCTCGAACGCCTTCACCATCGTATCGGGCAAATGGTTGCGGATACCGCCCGACGCAATTTCGTAGCCGTTGCAGACCATGTCGTATTGCATGGCGTCGATTGTGAGCGGGTCTTCGTTCTCCAGCGCGTCCAGCCCGCCCTTCGGCATGGAGAAAGGGTTGTGACCGAACTCCACCTTCTTGTTCTCTTCGTCCCACTCGTAGAACGGGAAATCGACGATCCAGCACAGTTCGTAGGCGTTCTCGTCGATGAGCCCAGCCTCTTCGCCAGCTTTGGTACGCGCATCGCCTGCAAAGGATGCAAATTTCTCAGGATTACCGGCGGCGAAGAAGACGGCGTCACCAATCTCTAGCCCCAGCTGCTGGCGCATAGCCTCGGTGCGTTGCGGGCCGATATTCTTGGCAATCGGTCCGGCCGCATCAAATTCGCCATCCAGCTCACGCCAGAAGATGTAGCCCATTCCAGGCTGGCCTTCGCCCTGCGCCCAGCTGTTCATGCGGTCGCAATGTTTGCGGCTGCCAGCGCCCTTCACGGGAATGGCCCAGACCTGGTTCTTTTCGTCGGCATCCAGAATGCCTGCGAACACCTTGAAGCCCGAGCCACGGAAGTGCTCTGACACGTCTTGCATCTCGATCGGGTTGCGCAGGTCCGGTTTGTCGGTGCCGTATTTGCGGATCGCCTCGCGATAAGGAATGCGCGGCCAATCCTTGGTCACGCGCTTGCCGTCAGCGAAAGCCTCGAACACCTCACGGATGACCGGCTCCATGGTGGACAGCACGTCTTCCTGCTCCACAAAGCTCATCTCCAGATCGAGCTGGTAGAATTCGCCTGGCAGACGGTCGGCACGCGGGTCTTCATCGCGGAAGCACGGCGCAATCTGGAAGTAGCGGTCGAAGCCGCTCATCATGATCAGCTGTTTGTACTGCTGCGGCGCCTGTGGCAGCGCGTAGAACTGACCCGGATGGATACGGCTCGGCACAAGGAAGTCGCGAGCGCCCTCAGGCGAAGACGCTGTCAGAATGGGCGTCTGAAACTCGAAGAAGCCAGCATTGCTCATGCGCTCGCGCATGTCAGCGATGATCGCCTGACGCTTCATGATATTGGCATGTAGCGTCTCGCGGCGCAGGTCGAGAAAGCGATATTTCAGGCGGATGTCTTCGGGGTATTCCTGCTCGCCGAACACCGGCATCGGCAGTTCTTTGGCCTTCGACAGCACTTCGATTTCGCGGGCGTAGACTTCCACTTCACCGGTCGCGAGATCGGGGTTCACGGTGTCTTCGGAGCGTGCCTTCACATCACCATCGAGCCGGATCACCCATTCGGAGCGCACCGCTTCTGCTGTTGCAAAATCCTTAGAGTCCGGGTCCACGACGACCTGTGTGATGCCGTAGTGGTCGCGCAGGTCGATGAACAGTACGCCACCATGGTCGCGCACGCGGTGGACCCAGCCGGAAAGGCGAACGGTTTCGCCGACATCCGACGCGCGGAGATCGGCACAGGTGTGGCTGCGGTAACGGTGCATAACAAACGTCCTGACTGGCGGAATGAATGGCCGCTGTGGCGCGGCACATGGCCCTGTCCGACAGGGCCTCAAAGTTGCGCGCCTTTGGCCATGCAGACCGCGTAAAGTCAAGATTGCAGCCAATGTCGGCCATGCATCGCAAACCCCGCGTGTTGTCGAATTTGCATGCCTCATCGCCGCTTTATTCGCTAAGATATATCGGTCCGACCCACGGCATCCGTCCCATGCTGGCCCTGCGCCCCCTTTTCCCCCTTCTTGTCGCTGCAGCCATCTTGTTGGCAGGCAATGGGCTATTTTCGACGGTCATCGCTGTGCGTGGCGCACAAGAAGGCTTCACCGCAGCGCAGATCGGTTACATCGGCTCGGCGAACTTTCTGGGTTTCCTCGCAGGGTGCATGCTGGTGCCGCGCATGTTGCGCGCCGTTGGCCACGTGCGGGTCTTTGCAGCGCTTGCGTCTATAGCGTCTTGCGCAACGCTCATCATGGTCATGGCCATCGACCCATGGGTCTGGTTCTTAGCTCGCATTCTAATCGGCTTCTGCTTTTCGGGCCTCTTCACCACCATCGAGAGTTGGATGAATTCCGGCGTGTCGAACGAATCCCGCGGCAAGGTCACCGGCGTATATCGCATCATCGACATTCTGGCCGTCTCCGGCGGGCAGTTCC
>JBCCRF010000145.1:0-7236 GCA_039208305.1 Pseudomonadota bacterium | reverse complement strand
TCAGTCCGGAGAACTTTCTGGTGGAAAATCGCGGGCTGGAAGCTGGGCAGCAATTCCTGCTCTCCGCCGCCATCGTGTTGTCGCTGACGGCGCTGGCAAGGCTTCTCCAGCCCATCGTTGCGTCCATGGCACTGGCGACTTTGGCCATGAGCTTTGCCATGTTCGTGCGCGAAACCCCCAATTGCCAGAAGGTCACCGACGGCTGGTGCGTCAGTGAGCCTACAAAAGCGGTCGTCATAGCAATCGTGCTCGCAGCCTTGATCGTGTGGGGCCTCCGGTTCTTTCGCCCACTTTGGGAGGAGAAATTCACTATCCTACGCTCAATCGTCTGGTGGCCGTTTCCTTTGATGGCGTTCATGGCGCTGATCTCCGAGATCGCTGAGCGGTCCGGCTTTCCAGTCATAGAGGAGGGCATTGAACTCCTCGCCTACGCGTTTCTTGCGATGCTCGCCGGGCAATTAGCCTTCGGCAACAAACAGCACCGTTAGCCAGCGCGGCTGGGGGGAGATCATGTCGCAGGTTCAACGCTTCCCCTCCAAGCATGACGCATTCACGCATCGCGCGATCCGCAGTTTCACGGCAGCGTCTCATCCACAGGTCAAACGCCAGGTGTCCGAAAGGCCAGCACCATGAAATCCCACGCGCAAGCGGTCGTCATCGGAGGCGGCGTCGTCGGCTGCTCCGTTCTGTTTCACCTCACTAAAGCGGGCTGGAAAGACGTCGTATTGCTGGAACGCGACCAGCTGACCTGCGGCTCCACCTGGCACGCCGCTGGTGGCTTTCATGCGCTGAACGGCGATCCAAACGTCGCCAAGCTGCAGGATTACACAATCGGCCTCTACAAGGAGCTGGAAGAAATTTCTGGCGAAACCTGTGGCCTGCATCTCACCGGCGGCGTCGCACTCGCCGATACGCCGGAGCGGTTGGAGTGGCTGAAGATGAGCCACGCGCGGGGCAAATATCTCGGCATGGAAACCGAGATCATCTCCACCGCCGAAGCCAAGGAACTGCTGCCGCTGCTGGAAGAAGAGTATTTCGTAGGCGCCATGTGGGACGCCGTCGAAGGCCATCTCGACCCCTACGGCACGACCAACGCCTATGCGAAATCGGCTAAGATCGGGGGCGCTGAGATCGAGCTTCAGTGCAAGGTGGAAAGCCTGGAATGGAACGCCGCCAAGGGCGTTTGGACCATCACCACCAACAAAGGCACGATGACCGCCGAACATGTGGTCAATGCCGGCGGCCTATGGGCGCGTGAGGTCGGGCGCATGGTGGGCGTGGAACTTCCGGTTCTCGCCATGGAGCATCACTATTTGCTCACCGAAGCCATGCCCGAAGTCGCCGAGATCAACGCCTCCACGGGCAAGGAGGTCATCCACGCCATCGATTTTTCCGGCGAGATCTACATCCGGCAAGAACGCGACGGCATGCTGCTCGGCACATATGAGCAGAAAGCCACCCCGTGGTCGCCCAAGGACACGCCATGGGACTTCGCGCAGGAGCTGCTGGAACCCGATCTCGACCGCATCGCGCCCTCGCTGGAGGTAGGCTTCAAACACTTCCCGGCTTTCGAGCGCGCCGGTATCCGTCGCATCGTCAACGGTCCCTTAACTTTCGCTCCGGACGGCAATCCGCTGGTGGGCCCGGTGCGAGGCGTGCCGAATTTCTGGTCAGCCTGCGCCGTGATGGCGGGCTTCAGCCAGGGTGGCGGCGTTGGTCTCGCGCTTGCAAACTGGATGGTAGACGGCGATCCCGGCTACGATATCTGGGGCATGGATGTGGCCCGTTTCGGCCCACACGTGACGCGTGACTACACCAATGCCAAGGTGCGGGAGAACTATTCCCGCCGCTTCCGCATCCGCTTTCCCAACGAAGAATTGCCCGCCGGTCGCCCCCACCAGACGACACCACTCTACGATATCCACCTCGCCAACGGCGCAGTGATGGGTGACAGCTGGGGGCTGGAAACGCCGCTCTGGTTCGCGCCGAAAGGCGTAAAGGCGGAAGACGAATTCTCCTTCCACCGCTCCAACGATTTCGAGCATGTAAAGGCAGAGGTGAAGAACTGCCGCCAGAATGTCGGCGTCACGGAGATTTCCAACTTCGCAAAATACACCATCTGGGGTCCCGGCGCCCGCGAGTGGCTGTCGCACATCATGACCAACTTCATCCCGCGTGAAGGTCGTATCGCCCTCACCTCGATGGTCACCCATGATGGTAAGATCAATGGCGACTTCACGATCGCCTGCGCCGGGCCGGACGGGATGGGCGGAGAGCGCTTCCAGATGTGGGGCTCAAGCCAGGCGCAGATCTACCACATGCGCTGGTTCGAGCAGCATCTGCCGAAGGATGATTCCGTCCGCATCGGAAACATCAATCTCGGCCTCACCGGGCTCTCCATCGCCGGCCCGAGGGCCCAGAAGGTGTTGGCAAGACTGACCGACGAAGACGTCTCCAACGACGCCTTCAAATTCATGGACTATCGCGAGATAGCCATCGCCACCGTACCGGCTCATGTGAACCGCATCTCCTATACCGGCGATCTCGGCTACGAGATCTGGGTAAAGCCGGAATTCCTGCGCCGCCTGCACACCGGCATCATGGAGGCAGGGGAGGAATTCGGCATCAAACCATTTGGCATGCGCGCGTTGCTGGGCATGCGGCTGGAAAAACACTTTGGCACGTGGTTCCGCGAGTTCCGCCCGATCTACACACCCTTCGAGGCCGGACTGGACCGATTCGTCTCCAAGAAGAAAAATGATTTCATCGGCCGCAACGGCGTCTTCGCCCATGCCGAAGAGCCACCCCTCACCCGCATCTGTGTCAACGTCACTGGCGCAAGTGATGCGGACTGTATCGGCGACGAACCCATCTTGTTGGGCGATGAGGTCATCGGCTGGGTGACGTCCGGCGGCTACGGCCACTATGTCGAGCAGTCACTAGCGACAGGCTACATCCCGACCGACCGTCTGGAGGAGGCCCGCGAAAAAGGCCTCACCATCGAGATCATCGGCGATATGTGCGCGGCCCACATTCAGGACGAGCCGCCCTTCGACCCTGAGGGCAAGCGCATGCGCGGCGATTTCAGCTAGCCGCTAGGCCTGTACTGGCACGGCCTGCATCCGCCGCGCCTGACGGAACGAGATCAGCTTGCGTTGCTCCTCGCACCACAACGCCAGCGGCATGCATTTAATGCTGTCCCACAGGCCGAGGCGGTTGATCTCCCGCAGTTCGGGATAATCATCAAGGACCTTCGGCAAGACGTGGAACGGGATCTGGCTGGAGATATGATGGACGTGGTGGATGCCGATATTGCCCGTCAGCCACATCATCCATTTCGGCAGATCATAGAAGGATGAACCGTGCAGCGCGGCATGCTCCCGCTGCCATTCATCGGCAAAATCCCAATGGGTCTCTTCGTATTGGTGCTGGACGTAGAAGAGCCAGATGCCCAGCGCCCCGCCGACGATCACCACTGGAATCTGGACCAGCAGAAACGCCTGCCAACCCATGAGCCAGATCATGATGCCAGAGACGACAACAATGCCTACATTTGTGGACATGGTTGACCAGATCGGCATGGCCGTTTTCAACTCGCCGGTGGGCAGGCGTTGGCGCAGCAAAAACTGGTAGGCCGGGCCGATGGCAAACATCACCACCGGGTGCCGGTAAAGCCAGTATTTCCATTTCCCGAAGCTGGACCGCTGCTGATATTCGCGCACCGTCAACGTGTCGATATCGCCGAAACCGCGCCGGTCGAGATTACCGGAACCCGCATGATGCAATGCATGCTCACGCCTCCAGTCATCGAATGGCGTGTAGGTAAACACCCCAAGCAGGCGCCCCAGCCAGTCATTGGCTTTGCGCGACGTGAAGAAAGCGTAGTGGCCGCAATCGTGCTGGATGGTGAACAGTCGCACCAACATCGCGCCGGTAGGAATGGCCAGAAGTAACGTTAGCCAGACGCCAATCTGCAACGCAAAATACATCGCGCAGATACCAGCAAAATAGGGAACCACAGTCGCCGTTAGTTCCCACAAAGCGCGTCCGTTGCGCGGCAATTTGTAGGCTGCCAGACGGCGGCTCCACAGCTTTTCGTCCATTGCGATCTTCCCCATCTGCGCTCCGGCCTTGCCCAACCGAATCACGCCGTTTTTCAAGCGGTAGCACACGAAAGCGACACAGCCTCCAGCAAAGTGGCGCGGTTTGGTCTGTGGCGCACGTTACATTCCTGTCAGGCTTCATGTGGGAGGTCGTGCCATGAACGTTCACGTCAACACCAAGGGCGGTTTTGGGCGCCACAAACGCAAGATAGAACCCTTCGCAGTGCCCGCCCATCCCGGCACTGACGCGGGCTATGAGGCGCTGGAGGCCTATGCCCGCGCCAAAGCAGCCGCCATGAATCAACACCTTATAGGCTATGGCGATCTGGCGGAGGGCGAATGGCGCGCGGCGGATATCCCCGCCCCCGATCTTGAGACCATGCGCCATTACCGCATGGAGCGCATCCGCGCCGAACTGCGCAAGCGCGATCTGGCGGGTATCCACCTCTACGATCCGCTCAACATCCGCTACGCGACCGACTCCACCAATATGCAACTGTGGACCACGCACAATCCGGTGCGCTGCGTCTTCATCGCCACTGACGGCCCGGTGATCCTGTTCGAATTTCACAGTTGCGAACACCTGTCAGACCACACCGGCATGGTCGACGAAGTGCGCCCCTGCACCGCCTGGTTCTATTTCGAGGGCGGTAACCGGTGCATGGAATTCGCAGAGAACTGGGCCAACGACATCGCCGCTCTGCTGCGCGAACATGGTGGCGGCAACATGCACTGCGCCTTCGATCAGGTGGACAGCCACGGTGTGCCGTATCTGGAAAAGAACGGCATCGACGTCATCTACGGCGAAGAGCTGATGGAGGAAGCGCGCAAGATCAAATCGCCCGATGAGATCCTGTGCATGCGCCGTGCCGTTGTCAGCTGCGAAGCTGCCATGGCCGAGATGGAAAAGGCGCTCGTGCCGGGCATGACGGAGAATGATCTGTGGGCCGTGCTCCACGCCGAAAACATCCGCCGTGGCGGCGAGTGGATCGAAACCCGCCTCCTAGCTTCCGGCCCGCGCACCAATCCGTGGTTTCAGGAGTCGTCAGCGCGCATCATTGAAAACGGCGATATCGTCGCCTTCGACACAGACCTGATCGGCTCCTACGGCTTCTGCTGCGACATCTCACGAACGTGGCTTGCAGGAGATGGCGAGCCGACGGCGGAGCAGATCGAACTCTACCGCATCGCCGTAGACCAGATGGAAGCCAACACCGCCATGTTGCGCCCCGGCCTCACTTTTCGAGAGTTGTCTCATACGGCCAAACAGTTGCCCGACGATTGCATGCCGACGCGCTACGGCGTGCTCTTCCACGGCATTGGCCTGTGCGATGAATACCCTTCGATCCGCTACGCAGTCGATCACGAGCACCACGGATACGACGGTGTGTTAGAACCGGGTATGTGCGTCTGTGTGGAAAGCTATGTGGGCCGCCACGGCGGCCATGAAGGCATCAAGTTGGAAGACCAGTGCCTCATCACCGAAACAGGTTACGAGGTCCTGTCCCGCTACCCGTGGGATACGCGCCTCATGTGTACTTCGTAGAAGAAAGACAGCCGTTCGGCGATCCAACCAGTCTAGCCGAGAACTCCGACCTTCGCCGAAGTTCGCCGCGCGGTTATCCTCCCGCCCGCGCGGCGCCGCGTCAAACCAGCGAACTGGCGTCGCGGCCGGCTCCCTGATAAAAGGCGCCGGAATGCTTCACCGTCTCAATGGCATGGCCACCAAAGGCGCGCAACAAAATGTTGTGTTGCAGTGCAGCAATAAGGTGTCGAATTGACGTCTCGCCCTTCTCTTCCGACCCATGTAGCCGGTTGTGACCGTCCCGCGCGCGCTCTAGTGTCGGGCGCTTCGGAGACATCTGGGAATCGAGACCATGGGACGCTTGCGTGAACTGTTGGATGAAAAAGGTGTGCTGCTGGCCGATGGCGCGACCGGCACCAATTTCTTCAACATGGGCCTGCTCTCAGGCGACGCGCCGGAACTGTGGAACGAGGATGAGCCCGATAAAGTGCGCGCGCTCCATCAGGGTTTCGTGGACGCTGGTGCGGACATCATTCTCACCAACACATTCGGCGCCAACCGCGACCGCCTGAAACTCCACAACGCGCAGGATCGCGCGACGGAGCTCAGCGAAAAGGCCGCCCGCCTTGCCCGAGAAGTCGCCGACAAGGCGGATCGCACCGTGCTTGTGGCGGGGTCCATCGGCCCAACGGGTGAACTTTTCGAACCGCTCGGTCAGATGACCCGCGAGGCGGCGTTCGAAAGCTTTACGCAACAGATGATCGGCCTGCGCGACGGTGGAGCAGACGTGATGTGGATCGAAACCATGTCGGCACGCGAAGAGATCGACGCTGCCGCCGACGCTGCCGAGGCGCTCGGCCTAGACTACGTTTTCACCGCCAGTTTCGACACGGCGGGCCGCACCATGATGGGCATCACCCCAACGCAGCTCATGGATATCGCCACGACCCGCCCTGCCGGGCCGATCGCCATCGGGGCCAATTGCGGCGTCGGGGCCACCGACCTTCTCTTCTCGATCCTCGATATGACAGCTGCCCCGCAGGATAAAATCGCTGTCGTCGCCAAGGCCAACTGCGGCGTACCCCGCGTCTCTGGTGACAAGGTTATCTACACCGGAACGCCGGAACTGATGGCCAACTATGCCCGCTTCGCCATCGATTCCGGCGCCACCATCATCGGCGGCTGCTGCGGGACATCCTACGAGCACCTCGCCGCCATGCGTGGAGCCATTGATGCTCACACCAAGGGCGGCAGGCCGGAACTGACCGACGTCGTGGCGGCAACGGGACCGTTGGTCAACGAAATCTCAAAGGCAGGACAGGGTGGCGATGAAGAGGCAGGTGGCAGACGACGCCGTGGCCGCAGGCGGGGGTAGCGCGCCCGTCGCGAAGCTAAAAAATTATCCGAAATATCTCTCCCCGCTCTCTCCCCATCTCCCATACTTCCACTTCCTTCGCACACGAGCCGGTCGTCCGGACCGACCTGATGACTGTGTGGAGGCGATCCTTCCGCTACGCGCCGTGTAACGAACGGCAAACGGGCGGAGCGTCGGACGCCACATGCCAAACGCCAACACTCGGGCGGTGAACAGGGTAGTGTCGCGACGGC
>JBCCRF010000144.1:0-7264 GCA_039208305.1 Pseudomonadota bacterium | reverse complement strand
GCCACATGGAGCAGCAGCCCAAACTCAATACGGCGCTGCCACATCTCGATCTGCGCCTTCTCAAGCGCAGACCTGCCGAATAATGGTGGATCTGGATTGAGTTCCTCGAAGTAACGGCAGATCGCGATCGTTTCGGTGAGCACCGTTCCGTCATCAAATTCAAGCACGGGTAATCGCTTAAGCGGATTAAGGCTGCTCACGATGTCATTGCGATGCTCCAAAGCGCCCATGTCAATTGTCTCGCGCTTCACCTCAATGCCCTTCTCGGCGAGATAGATCGACACGCGTCTTGGGTTAGGCGCCCTGCCCCCATCATATAGTTTCATCTTTCGTCTCCGTGTTGCACGCCGCCCAACCAACGCATGAGCCGATCCCAAATGCCGTGATCAACTCGTGATTGCACCAATTGGATTCGTCGCCATTCTTGCGGATCGTCGAAATTACCGGCCCACATACCCACACGGCGACGCTGCGCATCTGCGGCTTCGGCCTCGAAGCGTCCGTAATCAATGGCCAATCCCATTGTGACAAGTCGTTCGGCCACATCTTGCCCGTTGGAGATGCATCGCGCGAGCGATCGGTCGTAGCGATCCAGCCGCATCGTTTCACAGATCACGCCCTTCGCAATGAGGCGGCGCAGCGCATTGTGGGCTTCTCGGCCACAAGGCCATTCGGCGCCGTCTTTCAAGCATGTTTGATACAATTCGGGCGCATCAACACCCTCCAAACGCAAGCGTTCGCCGTTGAGCACCAGCGAATCGCCATCTACCGCAAGCGCACGCCCTTCGAGTGTGCGAGTCGATCGAGCTTCCAGCCAAGCAACGGCGACGAAGATGCATACAAAGGTGGCTGCGATCGCCAAGGTTCGCAGCGTTTTGCGCCAAAGCCTTTTCACGAGCGTATAGACAGGCACAGCATTGCTTCGACGCCTCCGTCATCGTCGATTTCAAACACCATTTTTAACTCGCAATTATCCAAGCCCCACCATGATGGCGCAACGCATCCGAGTTCGAAAGTTTCGCCCGTTAATGGCACCTCCCGCCGCACCACTTCCATCAGAACGTGCCGACAAAACCATCGTCGAAAAGCGCGGTCGCGGCCAGACGCAATCTGGCCGCGCGGTGAAGGCTGCACGGCAAGGGCTGGAGAAACACACCACGACACGCGATGCTCACGCGGCCAGCTTCGACCACGATATGCTCACCCGCCACGCAAAGGTGCAACAGCAGACCTTCGTGATGGTTGTCAGCCTATTGGCCGTCGCGACCTACACGACTCATTTCGGTGTTGATGTTATGGTGCTGGGTGGCTGGCTTATGGGCAGCGCGGCGCTTGCGATGCTCAACCAGATGTATGCCAGGCGCTTTTTGGTGCTTGATCGCGAAGACACAGACCGCACGAAATGGCTGCGTATCTTCACCGCGTTTCAGTTCGCCGGAGGTGTGTTGTGGGCGGGCCTCTTCGCCCACTTGCCAGTGCTGGACAACAACGGCTCATTCTCGATTCTGTGCTTTGCTGGCGCAATCGTCGTCACAGCCATGTCATTTATCGCGTCTCGCAATCTGTCGCTTGGCGTTATCGCGTCCGCAACACCCGTCCTGACGGTAATCGTATTGCAGTTGATGATGGTTAGCTCCGTCCCGGCGCTCGGCCTCGCCATGCTTATGATCGTGTCACTGGCTTTCTATCACTTCGTTGGCGTGCTGATCCGCAACGGCCAGCTTGATGCGCTCAGTTCCCAGGCGGAACGCGATCAGCTGGTCATGGAACTAGAGGCCTCCCGCGGCATCTCGGAGGAAGCCCGTCGCCGCGCGGAAGAGGCAAACCTCGCCAAATCCCGCTTCCTGGCCACTATGAGCCACGAGTTGCGCACACCGCTGAACGCGATCCTCGGCTTCTCGGAAATCATGACCAACGAGGTCATGGGGCCAATCGATAATTCGCATTACAAGGAATACCTCGCCGATATTCACCGTTCCGGCGCACATCTGCTCAAGCTTATCAACGAGATCCTCGACCTCTCGCGCATTGAGGCTGGCCGCTACGAATTGAACGAAGAGCCAGTGAAACTTGGACACGCCGTCGAGGAATCACAGCAGATGGTGAAGCTCAAAGCGAGCCAGAAGAACGTGCAATTGGTAATCCAGCTGCAGCCTGACATGCCGCCCGTCTGGGCCGATGCACGTGCAGTGCGACAGATCGTGTTGAACTTGCTGTCCAACGCATTGAAATTCACGCCGTCCGGCGGCACGATCTGGCTGAAATGCGGCTGGACCTCCGGAGGTGGGCAGTACATCACCATCCGCGACACCGGACCGGGCATTCCTGAAGAAGAAATCCCAATCGTTCTGTCATCCTTCGGTCAGGGTTCCATCGCGATCAAGAGTGCCGAGCAAGGTACCGGCCTCGGCCTTCCAATCGTTCAGGCGCTAATGCAGATGCATGAGGGCCGTTTCGACTTGCGTTCGAAACTGCGGGCGGGAACCGAGGTCACTGCGACCTTCCCTCGCAGCCGCGTCATGGCTCATGGACAGCGGCAACCTGCCCGTCAGCAGGTCGAGAACGCGCCTGCCATGTCCGCCTGAGATCAACCGTCGTCGCGGTTCGATACCGCAGCTTCCTCGAACGTCGCCATTCCTGTGTGGCACTGAACGGCAGCCTTCACGATGCCCGCCGCTATCGCAGCGCCGGTCCCCTCGCCCAGACGCATATTGAGATTGAACAGAGGCTCTTTGTTCATCGCCGCTAAAGCTCGCGCATGAGCTGGTTCGGCGCTAACATGAGCGAAGATGCAATGGTCGAGAGACAGTGGATCAGCGGCGTGCAGGACAGCAGCCGCTGCACAAGCGACAAAGCCATCGATGATGACCGGCACCCGCTGCGCGCGGCCCGCCAGAATGGCACCGGCCATAGCCGCGATTTCCCGTCCGCCGAGTCGGCGCAACACCTCTAGCGGGTCGGTCAGCCCGTCCTTGTGAAATGCAATGGCGCGGTCGACCACGTCGGCTTTCAGACTGACACCAGCATAATCGTGACCCGTTCCAGGACCGACCCAATCCGCGCCTGTACCACCGAACAAAGCGCAATAGATCGCCGCCGCGATCGTCGTATTTCCGATGCCCATCTCGCCAATGCACAGCAAGTCCGTGCCACCTGCAATCGCCTCCATGCCGAATGCCATGGTCGCCGCGCAGGTGCGTTCGTCCATCGCGGCTTCAAGAGAAATGTCGCCAGTGGGTAGATCGAGGGCAAGATCGAAGACCTTCAGCCCCAAGTCGTAGGACGCGCAAATCTGATTGATCGCGGCGCCACCATTGGTGAAATTGCCCACCATCTGTGCCGTTACATCACGCGGAAATGGGGACACGCCCTGATCAGTCACACCATGGTTGCCTGCGAAAATCGCTACTAGCGGACGCGTTATTTGAGGGCGTCGGCCCTGCCAGGTCGCCACCCATTCAGCCAGATGCTCGAGTTTACCAAGCGACCCGGCCGGCTTGGTCAGCTGCGCATCGCGCTCTGCAACCATGCGGGCAGCATTTGTGTCCGGACCCGGCAATTCCTGCAGCAGGTTGCGGATATCGTCGAAAGGAATTGCTGTTTGCGCCATGGGCTCGGATGCTGATTGCGTATGGGGTTGCCGACCTATATCGCAGGGACCTGAGTGCACAAGCATTCCACATGCGACAACCACAAAACCGCGGTGCACTATGACGGATATGTTTCGCAATCTGCCCGCCGATACGCTGGCTTCTCTGCGTTTTCTGTCCCGATTGCCGATCCCTTACAGCAACGAGACACCCCTGCCCGACTTCCGCAGACAGGCGCACACATTTCCGCTGGCGGGTCTCCTGATCGCCATCCCGGCGGCGATTATCACCGCCTTATCAATCGCGATTGGCTTGCCTGACGCCGTAATCGCATTGCTCACGATTGCGACTACGGCCATCGTCACTGGCGCGCTGCACGAAGACGGGTTGGCGGATGTTGCTGACGGCTTTTGGGGCGGCCACACGCGCGATCGCAAGCTGCAGATCATGCGGGACAGCAGTATAGGTAGCTACGGTATGTTAGCGCTAATCCTAAAGGTGGGGCTCACTGCAGCCGCGATGACGGGCGCGCTTTCCACCTACTCACCAGCCACGTTCTGTATCGCTTTGGCAGCTGCCACTGCACTATCGCGCGCCACAATGCTCTGGCCATGGGTCACACTTGAAAACGCGCGTCCATCTTCCGGCAAGGACGACGCGGGCACCAAGAACGAGGCCGGTCTGTCAGCCCGCTTTGGATTGCCGGACCGTACCACACTGAAGGGTACGCTGGTCCTATCTCTGCTACCAACGGCCCTCTTGCTCAGCGCAACTGACCTTTCAACAACGATCATCACTTTGCTAGCGATGGCACTCACCACGTTCGCACTCACCCGCATCGCCAACCACCATATCGGAGGCCATACGGGTGATGTTCTGGGTGCGACGCAGCAAATCACATTTCTTGTCTTTTGGATTGCGCTCTTAGCGACTACATGAACATTATGAGCACAATTTCCTCTCCCTGCATCCTCGTATGCTCCATCGACCAAGCCAGCGGCCACTGCTTCGGCTGCGGCCGCACCAGCGCAGAGATAACCGGTTGGATCAACATGCCGGAGCCCGAACTCCAGCGGCTGATGGCGGAAGAATTGCCTCCACGCGTGGCCAGACTAGAGCGTAAGCCGCGCCGCGTTACCAAGCGCAACCGCCAGCGGCAGCGCAATCGAGACGTCCTCGATCTCTCCTCCACAATTGAATAACGCCATGCCCCGCCTGTTCTGGATTCTGATCGGCCTGACAGGACTGCTTCTGGTGGCGCTGATCGCTACCAGCGATACCGGCACCACCATGGGCATGGAAACCGAGAAATTCGCATACGCGGGTATCGGCATTCTGTGGGCACTTTTCGTCGGCTTCGGGATGTTTGGCGGTGGCGTACGGCTTGGCGACACCGTGAAGCAGTTGGCCCTGTGGGCGCTCATCATTGCTGTGCTGATGGGCGGATATGTCTTGCGATACGACCTGCAGGATCTCGGTTCACGCCTCACAGGCGGCCTTATCCCCGGCAGCCCTATATCTCGCGTCGCCAGCAACGGCGAGGTCGAGGTGATGCTCATTCGCTCAGACAACGGCCATTTTGAAGCCGTTGCAGGCGTCAACGACGCTTCCATTCGATTCCTGGTGGATACCGGTGCGACCGCAATCGTCCTTGCTGCAACCGATGCAGAAGCGGCAGGTATTGACGTGGACAACCTCGACTTCACCATCCTGACTCAGACGGCGAACGGTACCGGGCGTTCTGCATTGGCTGAGATTAAACGTTTCTACCTTGGCGGCATCGAACGACGAAACCTACGCGTCATGGTCGCCCAGCGTGGCCGGTTGAACACGAGCCTCCTCGGACAGCAGTTCCTGGAGACCCTGTCGTCCTATGAAAGACGCGGCGACCGCCTCACCCTTCGCGATTGATCGCAACACCCGCTTGCGCAACCGCCCACCCCGCGATAAACGCACTCGCGTAGCCCCTATAGCTCAGCTGGTAGAGCAACTGATTTGTAATCAGTAGGTCCGCGGTTCGAGTCCGTGTGGGGGCACGATTTCTCAACAACAGAGCGTTTTCACCAACCGTGCGACACAATTGCACGAGTTTTCAGCCCATTGTCGTTCCCTTTTGCGAAATCGCTGCCTAAGAACGGTGCGGGAGCCAGACATTGATACGAAAGCATGAGGCGCTGCGGAAACGCGCGGTACCATAGCTTCGTTTGAACACAGGATGACCGTATGACGACGATCGGCGCACCAAAGGAAACCGCTAAGGGCGAAAACCGCGTGGCCATGACGCCGCAATCGGCGGTAGAACTGCAAAAACTCGGCTTTGACTGCATCATCCAGGCTGGCGCGGGCAAAGCGGCCCGTTTCACCGATAAGGAGTACCGCGACGCTGGTGTGACGGTGGCAAAATCGGCAGCCGAACTTTGGGAAAAAGCAGACGTTGTCGCCAAAGTGCGGCCGCCGCAGCCCGCCGAAGCGAAGAAGATGCGCAAGGGCCAGACTGTTATTTCCTTCGTGTATCCCACCGACAACAAGGTGCTGATGGATCAGGCGGCAAAGGTCGGGTCGACGCTGATCGCAATGGACATGGTACCACGCATCTCGCGCGCGCAGAAAATGGACGCTCTGTCCTCCATGGCCAACATCGCGGGCTACCGAGCGGTCATAGAAGCAGGAAATAATTTTGGTCGCTTCTTCACCGGCCAGGTGACGGCGGCTGGCAAGGTGCCGCCAGCAAAAGTGCTTGTGATCGGCGCCGGTGTTGCGGGCCTCGCTGCTATCGGCACGGCCCAGTCTCTGGGTGCCATCGTGCGCGCCTTCGACGTGCGTCCTGAAGTGGCGGAGCAAATCGAATCGATGGGCGCGGAATTTCTGTTGCTGGACTTCGAAGAGTCCGGCTCAGGCGAAGGCGGCTACGCGGCCCCCTCCTCACCCGAATTCCGCGAAAAGCAGCTCGAGCTCTTCGCTGAACAGGCGAAAGACGTCGACATTGTCATCACCACCGCGCTGATACCCGGCCGTGACGCGCCGATCCTCTGGACCGCGGATATGGTCGAAGCGATGAAACCAGGCTCGGTTGTGGTCGACCTCGCAGCAGAGCGCGGCGGCAACTGCGAACTGACCGTCAAAGACGAAAAGATCGAGGCAAAGAACGGCGTCACCATCGTCGGATACACGGATTTCCCGAGCCGAATGGCGACACAATCGTCAAACCTCTACGCCACCAATATCCGCCACATGATGGCGGATCTTGTGCCGGAGAAAGACGGAAAGATCGTCCACGACATGGAGGATGATGTCATCCGTGGCGCGACGGTGGCCCATGACAAGCAGGTCACATTCCCACCTCCACCGCCCAAGGTGCAGGCCATCGCGGCTGCGCCGAAGAAAGAGAAGGTGCCGGAACCGACAGCGGAGGAAAAACGCGCCGCCGAAATCGCAGCCTTCAAAGCGCAGACCAAAAGCCAAGTCTCCCTGATCGTCATTGGCGCACTGCTGCTGCTGGCAGTGGGTCTCGTGGCTCCGGCTAGCTTCATGCAGCATTTTATTGTCTTCGTGCTGTCGGTATTCGTCGGTTTCCAGGTGATCTGGAACGTATCGCACTCGTTGCACACACCGCTGATGGCCGTCACCAACGCCATTTCGTCCATCATCATTCTGGGCGCGATCATGCAGATCGG
>JBCCRF010000143.1:0-7275 GCA_039208305.1 Pseudomonadota bacterium | reverse complement strand
GCGATCGAAGTGCGCGTGCACGAGGACCGCGACCTCACAGGCGTGTTGATGTTCGATCCGCACCACTCCTGGGAGGAGCGAATCCTCGACGAGCAATTCCGATATTAGGCTGCGGTCAACAGCAGTTGTTTTGGGCGATGCGAACGGTTGCGGTGCAGTTCTGAAGCGATGCGGCCCAGCAGGTTGACCAATGCACCGTCGACGACTTCTTCACCTTCCACCGCTTCCAATAGTGCTTCCACCATATCCATCGGATCGTCGCAGAGCGTCCAGTTATCAAGCGCCGCTTCGAACAGTGGAAGCGATATGGCAGGCAGCGCTGCCTTCTTGCAGAGCGCACGGAACGCACTGCGGCGGCTGTCATCCATGATGGACTGCACGCGGTTCAGGCTCGTGGCAGTAGCAGTTGCGAACATGGTCTCGAAAAGAGCTGCGTTACCGATGCAGATGCTGCGCACTAACAGAGACGGCGTGATAAGGTCTTGATCGCCGAGATGCGCGGCGTAGCTCGGGAGTTCGTCCAATTCGCACTGCGAGGCAATTTCTAGCGTAGCCTTGTCCAACGCATCGGCAGCAATGGCTGCGATACGGCTCGCATTACCGATGGTCAATGTTGCCATATCGGCGGCTGCAGCGGCAGCAAGGCGATGGCGGGAAATGGCTGAAATTTGTGGCTGCTCCAGCAGCGCGTTGCGAATTGGACCGTCATCCGCAAATCGCTGCGCCAACTCGTCGATAAGAGCCGAACCAAGAATGATTGTGCAGTTGTTCAGCAGCGCTTCCACAGCGTCGGCACAACCTCTCTGCGCGATAGCACGGACAACCTGCCCGTCCAGCAACGATCGACCGGCGATCAGAGTGGCGATAGCGGACGATCCGCTTGTGGCGGCATTGGAGAGTTCAGCGGGGCTAAGACGGGCGCTGTGGGCGTAGATCGGTTCCGCGACGGCGAATATGTCGTTCATCAGCGCCCAAATTAGAGCGCGCGGGACACGTTCGCAGGTGGCAAGGCCAGACGCCATGGCACGGCGAACACCGATATCAGGATCATCCAGAAAGAGCGTGAAAACCTCTTCGGTCGCTTCGATATCCGCTTCTGCCACCTGATCGGTGCGATATGCGGCGGCCAAATCGGCAATACCTTCGGCACGAACGGCGGACGGCTGGGCAACGGCCCACGTCATGAAACGCTCTACAAACACGACACTACTCCACTACTCACTCACGCAACACTAGGGCTGCCAAACACGCTACCCTTTGGAGGACGCTAGAGCGAAAGCGTTAAACGAACGTTCACCACGTTTCTTGAAATCGTGCTATCCATAAGCCAACCGCCCACCCGAGACGTTTTCGCCTATGCCCGGACTGTATTTCGAGGAGTTCGAAGAAGGCCGCATCTTCGAGCACGAGCTACGCCGCACCATCACCGAGGCCGACAACATGTCGTTCTCGCTGATGACAATGAACCCGCAGCCGCTGCATATCGACCGTCATTTCGCGGAGGGCACACAATGGGGAGGACCGCTGGTGAACTCGCTGCTGACGTTAGGTTTAGTTATCGGTTTGTCAGTTCAAGACACGACGCTCGGCACCACTATTGGCAATCTCGGCATGACCAACACCCGCTTCCCTGCCCCTGTTCTACAAGGCGATACTGTGAGCGCGAAAACAACCGTGGTGTCCGTGCGCGAGTCGAAGAGCAAGCAAGACCGAGGCGTTGTTGAGTTCAAACATGAAGGTTTCAATCAGCGCGGTGAACTGGTCTGCGAATGCACTCGGCAGGCCATGATGATGAAGCGACCGGTGGATACGGCATGATCAAGAGTGCCCTCTTCGTCCCCGGCGACAGCGAGCGAAAACTCGAAAAGGCGATGGGCAGCGCAGCGGATGCACTGTTCATCGACCTAGAGGATTCGGTCGCCATAGATGCCAAGGATGATGCAAGGCAGATCGCAGCAGCCCATTTGGACGCCGCGAAAAGTGGCTCAAAGCTCTGGGTTAGGGTGAATGCCTTCGATACGGGCTGGACGGAAGCGGATCTCGACGCCGTTATGCACGGTCACCCCGCAGGCATCGTGCTTCCAAAATGCGAACACGCCAGCGACGTGGAACGCCTGTCTGCCATACTGCGTCCGCTGGAAGCACAGGCCGGGATTGAGGACGGTTCGACAAGAATCATCGCCATCATCACGGAAACCGCACGGGGTGTGTTAAACGCGCCAAGCTATGCAGAAGCAGACTTACCTCGCCTAGCTGCGGTTACCTGGGGTGCAGAAGACCTCTCAGCCGATACAGGCGCGCTGCGAAAACGCGACGAGCGCGGGCGATACACCGACCTGTTCCGCCATGCCCGCACCACCACTTTGCTGGTAGCGAACGCCTGCAGCGTGCAGGCGCTGGACACGGTCTATCCGGACTTTTCCGACGCTGCCGGTTTCGTGGACGAGTGTCGTGAGGCGCGGCTGGACGGCTTTACCGGCAAGATGGCGATCCATCCGGCGCAAGTCGCGCCTATCAATGAAGCGATGATGCCTGGGCCGGACGAACTGACCGAAGCTCAGGCCATCGTAGAAGCGTTTCTCGAAACGCCAGCCGCTGGCGTTCTCTCCATCGGCGGCAAGATGGTGGACCGCCCTCACCTGCGGCTGGCGAAGCGGACGCTGGCGCTAGCAGGTCAATAAAAAACCCCGGCTCTCTCGAACCGAGGTCTCAATTTTTTCGGAGCCGAGGCTCCCAAGCGAGGAATTTACGCTGCAGCGATCTTATTCACGGCAGGTTTGCCGGAGCGAGGATCAATATCTGTTTCAAAGGTCACTTTCTGACCTTCCGACAGGCCGGTCATGCCGTTGCGCTCAAGAGCGGTGGCGTGAACGAACACGTCTTTGCCGCCGTCGTCGGGCTGGATGAAGCCGAAGCCTTTGGTGTCGTTGTAAAACTTTACGGTGCCTGGGGTCATGCTTTAGAGTTTCCTAGTCTTGCAATGGTCGACATCACAGCGATGCCGTTGGTCGAGATCGGATGACATTCCGTTGCGAGACCATCGTCGATGGCGGGAGGCAGCAGTGTTCGTCTAATTTCGATCCTTCACGCCTATGCCGCAAATGCGACATTAACAAGACGCTTTCCTGTCGCGGTCTCGGCGACCGTCAGCCCGGACGCATCATCTCGAACAGCCCACCATTGGCAAAGTAATCACGATAGCCCGAACGCATGATGGGATCGGCCTTCGCGATATCGAATCGCCCGTTTTCAGTGAGAAAGTCGTCATCGACAAACGTTCCGACCACTTGTCCGATCAAAAGCGTGGACGAGGATTTTTCGCCGGACAAAGTGCGAGGCGTCACCGTTTCCACCAGCTTGCACTCCAGAGCTGCAGGCACTCCTTCCACCCTGGGACATGAGACGGCCCGTCCAGCGGCTTTGCCCAGCCCAGCGTGTTCGAATTCGTCCTCGCCATAAGGTAACGAAGCAGAACTGACGTTCATCGCGTCCTTCATCGCGCGGCTGACGAAATTGTAGGTAAATTCGCCGGTGTCGACCGCGTTGCGCGCGCTATCTTTCATTCCGTCGGATGAAAACATCACCATTTCAGGCCAAGTCGCAACAGCATTGAAGAAGGAATAGGGCGCCAAGTTTGGCACGCCATCCTTTGTCAGCGTGGAGATCCAGCCGATGGGCCGAGGCGCGGCGATAGCTTTGAACGGATTGTGTGGCAGCGGGTGGCCTTCTTCTGGGGTGTAGAACATCCCTCAGCCCTCCCGAAGGGCGAGAATGTCATCGAGAACAGGCCGGTCACGTTCCTGTTTCGGCACATCCGACGAACCGATATGAATAATACCGGCGATGCGCTCGCCATCGGACAATCCCAGCGCATTGCTCGCCGCCCCATCATAAACGTACCAAGCAGTCAGCCATTGCACCTCAAAACCATGGGCGTTTGCGGCGTGGAGCATGTTCATGCAAGCGGCACCGGCGCTGAGGTGCTGTTCCCATACTGGAATTTTCGGATGTTCTTTTGCCGTGCTGATGACCGCCACGACACAAGGCGCGTGGAGCAGCTTGTCAGTGCCTTGCCGAAGTTTCTCCACGTCATCCCGATCGGAGCCATGCAACATTGCAAGCAATTGGCCATGGGCGCGCCTGCGGAACTCACTCGACCAAATCTCGAACCGCCACGGTGCAAGTTTTCCGTGATCCGGTACCCGCGCGGCAATCGTCAAGATATCACGCAATTGGTCGTCGTCAGGACCCGGCGCATCAAGGGTCATGGACAGGCTGGAGCGGCGGGTTCGTAGATGATCGAGATGGGAGGTCATGGCTTACTATCCGATAAAAATCCTTTCTGCTCTAGCGCGCAGAACGTGCCTTGAAAATGCGCAAGTTTTCACCGAGACCGGCACGATGTTCAAAACCCTACTCTCCATTTTGGCGCTTTGCGTTCTTCCGACCGTTGCCCATGGTGAAACGGTCTACAAGAAAGGCGCCGTCGATCTTACCAATGGCCGCCCCGTCTACCGGCTGGTCGTGTCCAGCAAGTTGGTGGCGGATGGCCCGATTTTGCAGGATGGCATGGTCTGGCGCGTGTATCGCGACAGGCGCGGTACGCAGGGCGAAGACCTGCCGCTCATCGCAACTGCGACTGGCGGCAGCGGAACATTCGATCTCAATGCGGGCACCTATTTCATCCACGCTGCCTTCGGCCGCGCAGGTGCGGGCAAACGGGTTGTGCTATCGGGCAAAAACACAAACGAAGAACTGGTGCTTGAGGCTGGCGGATTGCAGCTTTCCGCCACGGCTGCAGGAAAGCCCATAAATGCAGAGCGGCTGCGCTTTTCAATCTACGAGCGCGAGCAAGACGAGAACGGTAATCGGCAGCTCATTGCGCTAAACGTTGCTGGTGACCGCATCATACGGCTCAAGGCCGGAACATATCATGTCCTGTCACGCTATGGGACGATCAACGCCACCGTACGCGCCGACCTACAGGTGAAAGCCGGTGAACTAACCAAAGCTGAACTACAGCATCGAGGCTCGCCAATATCCCTGCGCGCGGTGTCCGAAGCGGGCGGCGTGGCTGTGGCCAACACGGCCTGGACCGTGTTCACCGCAGACGGCCAAGAGGTCTTTGCCAGTTCCTCCATTGCACCGTCTCTGGTGCTCGCGGAAGGCGAATACGAAGCTGCCGTCCGCTATGGGCGCGAAGAATTCCGACAGCCCTTCACCGTGGGAACCGGTGAAGAGCAGCGGGTTGAGATATTGTTAAACTAAGCGGCCTCTTTCGCCGCTTTTGCCTCCATCCGACGACTGATATCCGGTGCAATCGCCTCATCCGATAGGCTCGCGACCGCTTCATCCAGGGTCATGCTGGTTTGATGCTTAGAGCCAAGACGACGGATAGAAACTGTCCGTTGCTCCGCTTCACGACCGCCAACAGCTATGATGACAGGCACCTTTGCCAGCGAGTGCTCGCGCACCTTGTAGTTGATCTTCTCGTTGCGGAAATCTGTTTCCACCCGAAGACCAACTTCGCGCAATTCGGAAGCAACTTCCTTGCCATAGCCGTCAGCTTCAGAGGTGATTGACGCAACCACCACCTGTAGGGGCGCCATCCAGAGGGGGAAGTGGCCGGCAAAGCTTTCGATCAGGATGCCGAGAAAACGCTCCATAGACCCACATACCGCGCGATGGATCATCACCGGACGCACCTTATCGGACTTTTCGTCGACATAGAACATGCCAAAACGTTCAGGCAGCGCGAAGTCCACCTGGGTCGTGCCGCATTGCCACTCCCTGCCGATAGCATCTCTCAAGGTGTATTCGAATTTCGGGCCGTAGAACGTGCCTTCACCTTCGTTCACACCGGTCTTGATGCGCCCGCCCGATTCCGCCTCCATTTTTGACAAGACACGCTTGAGAATATCCTCTGCGTGGTCCCACATGGCATCCGTACCGACACGTTTTTCGGGGCGCGTTGCGAGTTTGACCAAAACCTCATCAAAACCGAAGTCGGAATAGACCGACAGCATCAGATCGTTGATGCGCAGGCATTCCTCTTCCAGTTGATCTTCCGTGCAGAACACATGGGCATCGTCCTGCGTGAACCCGCGCACACGCATGAGCCCATGCAACGCGCCGGACGGTTCGTAGCGATGGACGTTGCCAAATTCTGCCATTTTTACAGGCAGTTCACGATAAGATCTCAAGCCGTTTTTGAAGATCATAATATGGCCAGGGCAGTTCATCGGTTTGATGGCGAACTGACGTTCGTCCTCGGTCACGGTCGTGAACATGTTCTCGCGATACCAGCCCCAATGACCGGATTGTTCCCACAGCGCCTTATCGAGAATATGCGGTGTGTTCACCTCGTCGTAGCCGGTCTCCTGCAAGCGCCGACGCATATAGGCGACCAGTTGCTGGAACAACGTCCAACCCTTAGCATGCCAGAAGGCGACGCCCGGCCCCTCCTCCTGAAAGTGGAACAGATCCATCTCGCGACCAAGTTTGCGGTGATCGCGTTTCTGGGCCTCTTCGAGATTCTGCAGATGCGCCTTGAGTTGCTTCTCATCGGCCCATGCAGTGCCATAGATACGGCTCAACATCTTGTTGTCGCTGTCGCCGCGCCAATAGGCACCGGCCACGCTCATCAGCTTGAACGCATTGCCGATCTTACCCGTCGACGGCCCGTGCGGGCCGCGGCATAAATCCATCCACTCGCCCTGCTTGTAGATCGTCAGGTCGTCGCCATCGGGAATCGCGTCAATCAGTTCGACCTTGTAGCTCTCGCCGATCTTGTCGAAATGCGCTTTCGCCTCATCGCGGCTCCACACTTCTCGCGTGAACGGATCGTTGCGCTGGATGATCTCGCGCATCTTTTTCTCGATGATTGCGAGGTCTTCCGGCGTGAAAGGCGTGTCACGGTCGAAATCGTAGTAAAAGCCGTTCTCGATGACCGGCCCGATGGTCACGTTCGTGTCCGGCCAGATCTCCTGCACAGCCTCTGCCAGCACATGGGCGCAGTCGTGGCGGATCAGTTCCAGCGCACGATCATCGTCGCGGGTGATGAGTTCAATATCGCCGGAACCGGCCAAGGGTTCCGACAGGTCGGTCAGTTCACCGTTCAGCGCATAGGCCATGCTCCTTTTGGCCAGCGACTTGGAAATGCCTTCGGCAACATCCAGTCCCGTCGTGCCGGGCGCGTACGCGCGCACATTGCCGTCGGGGAAGCGAATTTCAAGATTTTGAGGGGAAGTCGGCATGATAAATGGAGCTTATCAT
>JBCCRF010000142.1:0-7333 GCA_039208305.1 Pseudomonadota bacterium | reverse complement strand
GTGATTATGGGGGAGGTGCATAGGGTGGGGAGAGAAATTTTGCGAAGGTTCTTTGAAGCAAACTCAATGGCGGCGATGCGGACGTTTAGTCGAGGCGCTTTTCAAGATAGTAGAAGGTGTTCTCAGCTTCATAGTTTGGCAAAGAGCCAAAGACGGAGTAGCCCAATCGTTCATACAGTTCTCGCGCCTTTTCGTTCCGAGTCTCAAGGTGCAAACGAATGCAGCCTTTCTCTATCGCGTGTTTCTCCGCAGACCGTATAAGTTCGCTTCCAAGACCTTCTCCTCGGTGTCTCTGATCAACCCAAAGCTCGGATATGTGTGCTGATTTGAAGGCAACTTCGCCCTTGCAGCCTGCAGTCATGGTCCCTTCGGAAGACACGACACTGAGCAGGAAGACATCACACTCATCCTTCCGCAGCGCTTGCCCCGCATCAGCCAAGTTTTGATGAAGTTCAGCAATTCGCTTTTCCGAAGCCGGGCAGTCGAACACAATTTCAAACTTCTTCATTCTGCGTACTTTCAGTCTTCCAGGCGTCTCTGTAATAATGAAGTGGTGGCCTCAATAATAGCAAGGTTGGGCTCAAAGCAGAACTCACGGTCCTGCACGCGCCTCACAACCTCAGCCTTCTCACTAGCCACGCCTTGCGCTAACCTTTTCGTCCAGGGGCAGGACCGTGCGGTGACGCGGATGTGCAATAAAAGTGGGCCGGTTGGCGACTGAAGACGAATATGTATGTTTCGATTTGGAACCTGCTGATTAATTCAGAGGAATTTTAAATTCTACCGTTTCGTATCCACCAAGAGCCTTCTCGGCAGTATAACTTCGAACGAAATTGCCACCCGCTTTCTCTAAGACGCGTACAGACGCTCGATTATCAGGGCTGGTCGTGATTTTGATGTACTTCAAACCAGCAGATTTTGCTTCTGGTAGTATTGCTATCAGCGCTGCTGACGCCAAACCTTCGCCTTGTCGCCAAGGCACGACAGCATATCCGACGTGACCCGGACACGTGGACGGCAATTCTTCCGTCCCCGGCTGCCATCTTAAGCCTATATGGCCACAGAACTCGTTATCCCAAATCCACCGACAGATGCTTGGCAAGCGAGGCACCTGTGAGCCATCTGGCAGCGTAATAGGCCCCGCCTTTGCAGTCGGGTCATCGAGGTTCGAAACGAACGATACTGGGTCTTTTGAAATGGCCTCAATTTGCTCTTGCGCAGCTTCAGTACGCAGGTTGTCGGGCGACCAGCCCCGGCGAAGTGCCAAAACGTATTCGGAGATTTGATCAACACTTGGTTTAAGCAGCTTCATCGGTTCGGTCTCACGAGCCAAATTCTTCGGCACAAGATATTCGTGTGCTGCGGATCAGCGGTCAAGTTGGGTTCAAAGTTGCAAGGCAACAGCGTAATCGGTGAGCCTCACCTTCCCCCTCGCCCCACCTTGCGCTAACGTCTGCCCTTGGGGCTCGGCGTTGCGTTCTTCGCAGGCCATCGATTGGGGGTGCGCCGGTTGGCGACTGAAGACGAATACGACCGCGCCAACCAGCCGCTGGAAACGCGCCTTATGCGCTTCATCTGGCGGCAGACGCGGGGCGACCAGCTGTGGCTGCTCTTCGTCATTATCGTCTCCATGATCCCCTATTTCATGATCCTCAACCTGCCGGTGAAGATCATCAACGAGCCGATCCAGGGGGTCGGGTTCGAGAGCGCCACGGCGACGTTGACCTTCCTGAACCTGAACTTCAGCCTGCCTGAGTTTCTCGGTGGGTTTCAGATCAACATCTATGACGGGATGGAGCTGGAGCGCTGGCCCTATCTGATCGCTCTGTCCTGCTCCTTCCTCGCGCTGGTTTGCGTCAACGGGCTCTTCAAATTCTACATCAACACCTACAAGGGGCGCCTGGGCGAGCGGATGTTGCGGCGCATGCGCTACAATCTGGTGGACCGGGTGCTGCGCTTTCCCATCTCGCATTTCAAGCGGGTGAAGGGGTCTGAAGTCGCCTCCATGGTGAAGGACGAGGTGGAGCCGTTCGGTGAGTTCATCGGTGATGCCTACGTTCAACCGGTCTATCTGGGCGGGCAGGCGCTGGTGGCCTTCGTTTTCATCCTCCAGCAGAGTTTCTGGCTGGGCATGATCGCGGTATCGATCATCGCGATTCAGATGGTCATTATCCCGTGGCTGCGAAAGCGGGTGCTGGAACTGGGGCGGCAACGACAGCTGACCGCACGGCTGCTGTCAGGGCGCATCGGCGAGATCGTGGAGGGCATCACGTCGGTCCACGTCAACGACACATCGAACTACGAGCGCTCTGAGCTTGCCAACCGTTTGGGCAAGATTTTCTTCATCCGCTACGAGCTGTATCAGCGGAAATTTTTCATCAAGTTCCTGAACAATTTTCTCGCCCAGTTGACGCCGTTTCTCTTCTACGTGGTTGGGGGGTATTTCGCCATCCGCGGTACGCTGAATGTCGGTCAGTTGATCGGCGTCATCAACGCCTACAAAGATCTGCCGACACCCATCAACGGGCTGATCCAGTGGGACCAGAAGCGCGTCGATATCGACATCAAATACGGGCAGATCGTCGAGCAGTTCAACGTGACGGGCATGAGCGATTCCCGCCTGCAGGCCGCCACAACTGAGAAAGTGCCGTCTCTGACGGGCACGATCGAGGTGTCCAATCTGCAGGTGGTGGACGATACCGGCTCAACACTGCTGCAGGATGCCGACTTTTCACTTCCGGTGGATGGCATCACCGCAGCTATTGGGCCTCTGGGGTCCGGCGCGGGGGTGATGTCGGAGGCGCTTGCGGGCTTGTTGAACCCCACATCGGGCCGGTTGCGCATCAACGATCACTCGTTGACCGACCTGCCGCAATCGGTACGCGGACGGCGCTTTGCGTATGCAGGCTCAGAGAGTTACCTGCCGCAGATGACGCTATTGGATACGCTGCTCTACGTGAACAAGCACGCGCCGCTGACGGAGCCAAACTATTCCCAACTCAGCGAACCGCTGCATCCGCGCACGGAACTTGAGGCGAAGGCGGCTGGCAACACGCTGTTGAACTATTACGCCGACTGGGTGGACTACGATGCCATGGGCATCTCCGGCCCCGAAGAGGTGCTGCCGCGCCTGCGCGAGGTGCTCGATCTGGTGGAGATGGACGAAGTGGTTACCGGCCTCGCCATGCGCCAGAATCTCGATCCTGAAGAGACGCCGCAGCTGTGCGAAAAACTGGTGGAAGTGCGCCACACCCTGCGGGAGCGCATCGAAGGCTCGCCGCTGGAAAACCTTGTCGAGGTGTGGGACCGCAGCCGCTACAACGAACACGCGACGATTGCGGAGAACCTCGTCTTTGCCACCGCGTCGCAGGCCGATGAACTGACGGCAACGGCCATCGTGAAAAACGAATATATGCGCGAAGTTCTGGCGAAGACCGGCCTCGACCGGGACATGTTCGAGATGGGGATTGAGCTGGCTGATACGGCCATCGACCTCTTCGCCGATCTGTCACCGGACAACCCCTTCTTCGAGCAGTTGAACTTCATGACGCCGGAGGAACTGGAGGCTTACCCGCCGGTGCTGCTGCGCGCCAAGGAGGACGGGTTTGACAAGTTGGGGGCTGCAGAGCGCGACATGCTGCTGCAACTGCCCATGAATTATATTGAGAAGCGCAACCGGCTGAAGCTGCTCGACAGCGACATGCAGAACCGCATTCTCGAAGCGCGCAGGATGCTGCATGACGACCCGCCCGCCAGCATCTCAGACGTGCTGACGCCCTATGATGTGAATCGCTACAGCCCGATGGAGTCGGTGCAGGACAACATCCTGTTCGGCCGCATCGCGCAGGGCGTGCAGAACGCGAAGGAGCAGGTTCAGGAGGCGATCACCAATCTGCTGCGGGAGATGGGGTTGGAAGAGGAGATATTCTCCATCGGCCTGCAATTCGATATCGGTACCGGCGGCAAGCGCCTGTCGGAAGGGCAACGCCAGCGCATCATCCTGGCCCGCGGCCTGCTGAAGGGGGCTGATCTGCTGATCGTCAACCGCGGTCTCAATGCGCTGGACCAGCGCACGCAGGAAAGGCTGGTAAAAAGAGTGCTGGCAAAGGCCGCTTATGCCCGAACTCACGATGGCGGCAGCCGCAAATTTGGTCTGCTGTGGGTGCTGACGGCGCCGCATATGGCCCAACACTTCAACAAGGTCATGGTCTTCGACCGACAGCGCCTGGTAAGCTACGGTGAGCCGAAAGTGCTGGCGGAAGAGGACGAGTTCTATCGTGGGCTGGTATCGTGATGGAGCACGCCGCATTTCCCATAAATGTCGCAAGTGGTTGTGCGGGCTTGGCGCTTGTTGTGAAACGACTTATGGGAAACAGTGGACGAACGATCTTGGGAATATGGGGAGGCGTTTCGACGGGTCGCAGCAACTATGGTGCTTGGGACCGTGCCAGGGACGCTTTTATCACAAGGGCCACAAAAGAGGCTGCAACTATCTGGGGTGAACAATCATGAGCAAGCTTGCAGAAGAGGTCGATCTTCTGCGGTCCATTCCGATGTTCGCCGGGATGCCCGCCAACAAACTCAAGCTGCTGGCCTTTGCGTCCGACCATATCACGGTTGCCGATGGTGACATGCTGTTCCGCCAGGGGGACGATGCGGACGCGGCCTATATCGTCATCAACGGGTCTGCGGACGTTCTGGTGGCGGCCGAAGAGGATCAGGAGCCCAGCCGCGTTGCGCAACTGGGGCGCAACTCCGTGATCGGTGACATGGCGATCCTTGCCGATATTCCCCGTACAGCATCCGTGCGCGCCGATGGACATCTGGAAATCCTGAAGATCAGCCGCGACCACATGATGGACATGGTGAAGGACAGCCCCACGCTCGCGCTTGCGGTTCTCAAGGAACTTGTGGACCGCCTGGCCAAGACCACCCACGATCTGTCGGAAGCGCGCAGCGAACTTGCAGGGCTGAAAAAGGCCTCCTGATCGATGGCCGAACTTCCCTTCTTCGCCCGCATCTGGGGCGCGCGCGGCACGCTGGCTTCCCTGTCCGGTTATAACAGCCGGTACGGCGGCAACACGGCCTGTGTGGAAATCACCTGCGGCACGCGGCGGCTGATCTTCGACGGTGGCTCCGGTCTGCGGATGATGGGCGATGATATCATGGCTCACCGTGCCACCCTGCCAGACGGAGTCACGCCCGATCCAATCCATCTCTTCTTCACCCACTGCCACTACGATCACATTTCCGCGCTTCCCTTTTTCGGGCCATTTTTCGACCCCACGGTAACGGTAAACCTGTGGTCGGGCCATTTGGAAGGACCCGATAAAACGCGCAAAATGGTCGAGAATTACATGAGCCCGCCCTACTTCCCCGTCGGCCCCGAAGTGTTCATGGCCAATCTCGAATATCACGATTTCGAGTCGGGTGACGTGCTGGAACCGGTGGAAGGCATTGCCATCCGCACCATGTCGCTGAACCACCATGACAATTGCATCGGCTACCGCGTCGAATTCGACGGGCGCTCCATTTGTTACATGAGCGATACGACGCATATTCCCGACGAACCGGACCAGAACATTATCGATACGTGCCGCGATACCGATCTGATGATCTACGACGCGACCTATACCGACGAGGAATTCCCGCAGTTCTGGAACTTCGGTCACTCCACCTGGCAGGAGGGTGTGCGCCTCGCCAAAGCGGCTGGTGCCGAACGGCTGTGCCTGTTTCACCACCGCCCAAGCCGCACCGATGACGCGCTGGACGAGATCGGCGAGCAGGCGCGCAAGCAATTCCGCAAATGCGAGGTCGGGCGCGAAGGTCTGGTCATCGCGGTATGAGCCGCGAAACCGGGCAGGCCATGACGATCATTGTCGGCGACGTCAGTAGCCGCGTTTGGACGCGCACCTTCTTCTGGCCCTGCCCTGAAACGGGGGCCTGCCGTGGCTGACATGCGCAGCGACAGCAGGCTGCGCAATGCGGTCACCGTTCCCAATCTGCTCGCCCAGCCGACGCGCCACATCTGGCCGCGCGAGGGCAAAGGCCGCCTGCCGGAACGGGTGCGCGATGCGGTTGCCGAAAACGAGGTGGTCTCCGAAATTCTGGTCAAGGCGATCCAGTTCGCGATCTTCGCGATCTGGGGTTTAGCCTGGCTCGCCTCACCCAAGCCCGAACCGGACACTGTATCCTCGGTACCGTTGATTATTGGGGCCTATCTGATCTTCACCGGTGCGCTGCTGGTCCTCGCCGTACGCCGGACAATGCCGTCCTTTCTGATCTACCTGTCCATCGTGCTCGACATGGTGCTGCTCACGGTGCTGATCTTCTCGTTCCACATTCAGTACATGCAGCCGGCCTCCTTCTCGCTGAAAACGGTGGAGGTGATGAACTACTGCGTGCTGATCGCGCTGCGGGCGCTGCGCTTTGAGGCGCGCTACGTCATCGCTGCCGGCGCCGCTGCCATCGCCTGCTGGTCCGTCATGGTGGGCTATGTGGTGTGGACGGACAGGGTCGACCCGATGATCACGCGGGACTACGTGACCTATCTCACCTCCAACACCGTGCTGATCGGTGCCGAGGTTTCCAAGATCATGTCGATGCTCATGCTGACCGTGATCCTCGCCATTGCCGTGCGCCGCGGGAAGAGCTTTCTGGTGTCGTCGGTGGCGGAAGGGGAGGCCGCGCACGATTTGGCGCGCTTCATGCCGGTGTCGGTTGCCGAGCAAATCCGTGACAGCGACCAACAGATTGAGGCTGGACAGGGCGTGCGCCGCCAGGCGGCTATCCTCAATATCGATATTCGCGGCTTCACCGCCCGCGTCGCCAATCGCCCCCCCGCCGAAACGGTCGAACTGCTGTCGGGCTACCAAGCGCGTATCGTGCCGCTGGTGCATGCCAATGGGGGAGTGATCGACAAATATATGGGTGACGGCATCATGGCGACCTTCGGCGCATCGAAGGCGACCGAGACCCAATGCGCCGATGCGCTGCGTTGCATCGATGCGGTGCTGGCGGATTTCGAAACCTGGCCTGCGCCGCAAAGCGAGCTGGAGATCAATCTCGCCGTCGCAGCTGGCCCCGTCATCTTTGGCGCGGTGGGTGATAGCGAACGGCTGGAGTTGACCGTCATCGGGCCAAGCGTCAACTTGTCGGCTAAGATGGAGAAGCACAATAAGGAGCTCGGTACCCGCGCGCTGTGCAGCCGCAGCTTCTACGAGACTGCGCTTGCGCAAGGCTACGAGCCCAAGCGCGAAGCGTCTTTCATTCTGACCCGCATTGATGACCGCACACCGGAGATGGAACTGGTGGTGCTGGCATGAGCGTCAAT
>JBCCRF010000141.1:0-7376 GCA_039208305.1 Pseudomonadota bacterium | reverse complement strand
GGCGTAAGGGCAATCACGAAGCGCAGAAGGCCGAGTTGAAAGATTGGTGGGCGCAAATTGAGACTTGGCGCGCGCGTAAATCGCTCTCTTACAAGCCGAATGATGACGTGATCATGCCGCAATACGCGCTGGAGCGGCTTCATGCGCTGACCAAGCATCGCGAGACCTACATCACCACCGAAGTCGGTCAGCACCAGATGTGGGCGGCCCAATATTACGGGTTTGAGGAGCCGAACCGCTGGATGACCTCCGGCGGCCTCGGCACCATGGGCTACGGTCTGCCCGCCGCCATGGGTGTTCAGATCGCCCACCCGGATGCGCTGGTGGTCTGTGTCGCGGGCGACGCGTCGGTGCAGATGAACATTCAGGAAATGTCGTCCACCATCCAGCACGGCACGCCGATCAAAGTGATGATCCTGAATAACGAGTATATGGGCATGGTGCGCCAGTGGCAGCAGTTGCTGCATGGCAACCGCTTGTCGAACTCTTACACCGAAGCCATGCCCGATTTCGTGAAGCTTGCAGAAGCCTATGGCGCCAAAGGCATTCGCTGCACCAAGCCGGGCGAGGTGGACGATGCCATCCAGCAGATGATCGACCATGATGGGCCGGTCATACTCGACTGCTGCGTCGTGGCCCTCGCCAACTGCTTCCCGATGATCCCGTCGGGCAAGGCTCATAATGAAATGTTGCTGCCGGATGAAGCGACCGACGAGGCGGTGAGCAAAGCAATTGATGAATCCGGCAAGGCGCTGGTCTAAATGAAAGAGAAGTGGTGACGGGCGACCGCCGCCACGGCCCACCACGGGCTATAAGTAAGACGAAGGATCGGACGATGGCCGACAAAATTGAAAATCAGGGCAACCCGATCGTGTCGCCCCCGGCCTCTGCCTATTTCATCACGGCGGTGCAGGACCAAGTGGTGCAGCACACGCTATCGGTGCTGGTGGACAATGAATCCGGCGTGCTGGCCCGGATCATCGGACTTTTCTCCGCGCGTGGCTACAATATCGAGAGCCTGACGGTGTCCGAGACTGAGCACGAGCGGCACCTGTCGCGCATCACGATCATCTCGAAAGGCACGCCCAAGGTGCTGGAACAGATCAAGCGGCAGCTTGAGCGCATGGTGCCGGTTCACCGCGTGGTGGATCTGACCATGGTCGCCCACGAGCGTGGCCATGACAAACCGCTGGAGCGTGAGTTGGCGCTGGTGAAAGTCGCCGGAACCGGCGATCATCGTGTCGAAGCGCTGCGCCTCGCAGAAGCCTTCGGCGCACAGGTGGCGGATGCCAATACCGGGCATTTCGTCTTCGAGATCACTGGACGCCAGAACAAGATCGAACAATTCATCGCCATTATGGGGCCGCTTGGCCTCGTCGAAGTCTGCCGCACGGGCATCGCCGCTATGAATCGCGGCGAGCAGGGCATGTAAGGCGCTGTGATTTAGCGCACAGTCCGCAACGGCCGTTTATTCCATCCTGTCTGCAATCCGACCTTTGGGTCATCTCCAGCAGACAGGACAGGATATGCATCGCGCTCTTCGAACTCTTTCTCTCAGCCTTTGCGCCGGTGCGGCGCTTTCATTGACAGCAGGCACCGCTGCCCACGCGGCGTCTGAAGAGCCACAGGTGATGGTGATCATGGACTCGTCCGGTTCCATGAAGCGCCGCATTGGCCCGCGTTCCAAAATGGAGGTGGCCAAACTCGCGGTTGCGGATTTCGTCAAGGACGTCGATCCCCAAACGCCTATCGGCCTCATGGTCTACGGCGCGCGACGCGCGAAGGACTGCACGGATATTCAGGTCGCCATCCCACCCAATGCCGGGCAGGGCGACAAGATCGCATCCTATGTGGATGGTCTGCGCCCGCGGGGAGAAACGCCCATTGCCCAAAGCCTGAAAGATGCCGCTGAATATATGGGCCATCGCTCCCGCACCGCCACGGTGGTGCTGGTGACCGATGGCGAGGAAGCCTGCAACGCGGATCCATGTCAGGCCGCCGCTGAGCTGGAAGAAAGTGGCGTGGAGTTTACCGCCCACGTCGTTGGCTTTGGCCTAAACGAAGAGCAGAGCCTTGCGGTACGTTGCCTGGCCGATAACACAGGAGGCCAATTCATTGCCGCTGACGATGCCGCGTCTCTAGCCGCGGCTCTCGTAAAAACGGTCGCTACGCCCGAACCTGCGCCAATTGTGAAAGCGTCTACCGACAACACGATCTGGTTCGACGATTTCGATGGCGAAAGTCTTGGTGAACAATGGTCCATACGCAACGAAGACACCGACAGCTATATCGTTGATGGTGGCCAGCTGATCATGATCAATGCCCAATCCCATAGGGGACCTTCAAAAGCGAATTCGCCCAATTTCTTTGATGCGACTATCGATTTGCCATCCGGCGACTGGGACTTGTCAGTTCATGGCACCTTCGAGTTCTCCACCGGACGCGATGCGTTTCTGGTCGGCCTGACCGACGACGAAGGCCGGGGCATCTATGCTGGTGCATCGAACCATAGCAATTCCAATGGCCCGAATTTCTATGTGTTTACCCATGAGTACAAGGGATTTGCAAAGCGGACCGGCGAAGCCACTTTGCTCTACGCACCGCCTAAGGGTGAGAATAAGACTTTGTCAGTTGCATCCAAAAACTTCGCTTCTCGTCCAACAACGCTGACGCTGCACAAGCGCGGTCGGAAATATTACACGTCGATAGACAACGGTCCTGCTGGCGAAGAAGGGCAGACCGAAACACTGACCGTTCTGCGCGCACCCAAAAGGTTGACGCTTATGGTGCAGAAATACGGAAATTACACAGGAGACACAGTTGTAAGCCTTGATTGGGTGAAGCTCACCGCCAAGTAACCTGGTCGATGATCTGCCCTGTGACCAATGTCACAGAAGCTTTGTGCAATGTGATCTAGATTGAAGTTGCAACGGGGATGGATAAGGTTTTCTCCGGAACCCTTGCAGGCAGCGGCCATCAATCGCCCCTGAATGGCTGTTGTTAGAGACTGCGGCGTTCCTTGCGGGACGCCGCAGTTTCGTTTTGCGGCACTGAATCGCGGCGCCAGCGGTGGACGCTGAAGGCGATGGCGCTCTATGTTGCGCGCCACGACACTCCCAGCTTCGGTATTTCATGACCAAGCCCGCCAACGGTTCGCTACCTGCATCTATCGACGCGACCGCCTCCATGCTCAACGCCCATGATTATCTCGCGGACCGCTCATTGGCGACGGTGGTGTATCTGTCGCTGAAGATGGAGCGTCCGCTGTTCCTGGAGGGCGAGGCCGGTGTCGGAAAAACGCAGATTGCCAAAACGCTGTCGGAAGGCTTGGATCGCCCGCTCATCCGCCTGCAGTGCTACGAGGGCCTCGACATATCCACCGCCGTTTACGAGTGGAACTATGCGGCGCAGATGATCGATATTCGCATGCGCGAAGCTTCCGGCGAGACCGACCGTGCGGCGATGGAGCAGGGCATCTTCTCCGAGCGCTATCTGATCCGCCGCCCCATCCTGCAGGCGCTGGAAGCCAGTGATGGCAAAGCGCCGATCCTGTTGATTGACGAGCTGGACCGGACTGATGAAGCCTTCGAAGCGTTTCTGCTGGAGGTTCTATCTGATTTTCAGGTGACGATACCGGAACTGGGCACGATCACGGCAGATGAAAAGCCAATCGTTATCGTCACCACCAACCGCACCCGCGAAATCCACGATGCGCTGAAGCGGCGCTGCCTCTACCACTGGGTCGACTATCCCGACGCCGAGCGCGAGCTGGAGATCGTCAATCGTAAGGTGCCGGGGGCGTCGGCGGAACTGGCATCGCAGGTCGTCGCCTATGTGCAGAAGCTGCGCACGATGGAATTGTTCAAGAATCCCGGCATCGCGGAAACCCTGGATTGGGCGACGGCACTGCTGGAACTCGACAAGATCGCCCTCGACCCGCAGGCGGTGTCCGACACGCTGGGCGTGCTGCTGAAATATCAAGATGACATTGCGGCCATTCAGGGCAGCGCCGGAGCGGAAATTCTGCGCGAAGTGCAGGCGGAGGCGCGTGCAGAGGGTGCCAAGGCCGGTGCAGGGCAGCCGCAGATTTAGATGAGACAGGCCTGCATCACCGATACAGACGATCTGCCGGACGGAAAGCTTCCGGAAAACATTGTCTACTTCGCCCGCGCCCTGCGGGACGCGGGGCTGAAGCTCGGCCCCGCGAGCGTCGTGGATGCGGTGGATGCCCTGCGCGCAGCGGGCATCGGCAGCCGGGACGATCTTTATTGGACGCTGCATTGCATCTTCGTCACCAAGCGAGAGGACCATGCAACCTTCGACGAAGCGTTTCGCCTGTTCTGGCGCTCCCGCGATCTGGTGGAGAAGATGATCGCCATGTTCTCCCCGATGGCTGATCCGCGCTCGGAACCGGAAAAAGCGCGGGCCGCGCAGTCCCGAGTTGCCGAAGCGCTCTTCGGGCGCGAAGAGCGCGAGGAGGCACCGCAAAAGCCGGAGCTGGAGATCGACGCCAGCTTCTCCATGAGCGCCAACGAGGTCCTGCGCACAAAGGATTTCGCGCAGATGTCGGCCGCTGAATTTTCCGCAGCGCGCGCTGCCATCGCGCAACTGACGCTGCCGGACGACCGGATCAAGACGCGCCGGTTCCGGCCGGACCCACCCGGCCAGCGGGTTGATATGCGCACGGTGATGCGGAAGGCGATGGGGACAGGCGGCGACCTGCTGCTGCCGCAATTCAAAAGCCAGCGCGAAGTGCAGCCGCCGCTGGTGGTGCTGGCGGATATTTCCGGCTCTATGAGCCAGTATAGCCGCATTTTCCTGCATTTTCTCCATGCGCTGTCCGGCAAGCGCGGGCGGGTGCACACGTTTCTGTTTGGCACGCGGTTGACCAACATCACGCGAGCACTGCGCAACAAGGATCCCGATCAGGCGATGGATGATGTGTCGGCGCAAGTGCTGGACTGGGAGGGGGGCACGCGCATCGGCGCGACGCTGCACCAGTTCAACCGTCAATGGAGCCGTCGTGTACTGGGGCAAGGCGCAATGGTGCTGTTGATGACAGACGGGCTGGAACGAGCCTCCGACGAAGATGCACTTGTGGAGCTGGCCCACGAGATGGAGCGCCTGCAAAAAAGCTGCCGCCGTCTGATCTGGCTGAACCCGCTGCTCAGGTTCGACGGGTTTGAGCCACGGGCCGCAGGCGTGCGCACCATGTTGCCCTTTGTCGACGATTTTCGCACGGTTCACTCGCTGGAGTCGCTCGGCCAACTGTGCGACGCGCTGGACGGTTGTAAGCCGCAGCGAACACCCATGAGGATGGCAGGATGAGTGAGATTGCAGACGATGCTTTGACCATCGCTGAAAGCTGGACCGCCCAAGGGCGCGAGATCGCGCTGGCAACGGTTGTCGAGACATGGGGCTCTGCACCCCGTCCGGCTGGCAGCCAATTGGTGATTGACGCCGAAGGGAATTTCGAGGGCTCCGTTTCAGGCGGTTGCGTCGAGGGCGCGGTGGTGTTTGAGGCGGTGGAGGCGATCGAAACTGGAAAGCCAAAGATGCTGGAATTTGGCGTTGCGGACGAAACAGCATGGGAGGTCGGCCTGTCCTGCGGCGGGCAAATCCGCATCTACGTTCAGCCGGTGGGCCGCGCGTGAAAACGGGCGATCTCATCCGCCTGAACGCGCTTCGTGCAGCGCGCGAACCCGCCGTTGTGGTGACAGAGATCGCTTCTGGCGACGTCGAAGTGCTGAACGAAAAGGAGGCGCTTGCTCACCCTCTTTCAAGCGAAACTGGCCCGCGTTTACGCACCGGCAAATCTGGCATGACGGACAGCGGGGGTGCCGAGCGCTTTATCCAGGTTCATCTGCCGCCGCCGCGGTTGGTCATCATCGGCGCGGTGCACATCTCGCAGGCGCTCGCGCCGATGGCGATGCAATGCGGATACGACGTGTTGGTCGTGGACCCGCGCACCGCCTTTGCGACGCCGGAACGGTTTGCTGGCGTGAAGCTGCAGGCGGAGTGGCCGGAACACGTGCTGGAGGCCGACCCCCTGGACGCGTGGACAGCGGTGGTAGCCGTTACCCACGATCCCAAAATCGACGATCTTCCGCTGCAGCGGGCGCTGGATGCCGACTGTTTTTATATAGGCGCGCTGGGGTCGCGAAAGACCCACGGCAAGCGCAAGACGCGCTTTGTGGAGGCTGGCTACAATGAGGCTGCGATGGCGCGTATCGCGGCTCCCATCGGGCTCGATATTGGCGCGGCGAATCCGGCAGAAATCGCCGTGGCCGTGATGGCGCAGATTATCGAGGCGCATCGCCGTCGTCCGTTGAGCGATAGCACGCAGACAACATGATTTTTGGACCTGTACCGCTCGAAGACGCCGTGGGATGCGTGTTGGCGCATTCCATGAAGATTCACGGCGGGCGAATAAAGAAGGGCACCATTCTGTCGCTGAGTGATATCGAAGCAATTGCAAAAACACGTGCAAAAACTGTTGTCGTAGCTCAACCGAGCGCCGACGATGTTGATGAAAACGACGCTGCGCTTCGAATTGCTCAGGCGCTTCAAGCCAAGATGCGTTTTACGAACATTGAGCTTGGCGCAGCAACGACGGGGCGGGTGAACCTATATGCCGCCTGCAATGGCTTGCTCGGTATTGATCGTGCTGTGATCGACGCCGCAAATCACATTGATCCAAGTATTACTATTGCCACGTTGCCACCAGAAAGCATGGTGGGGGCCGGGCGCATGGTGGCGACGGTGAAAATTATACCTTTCGCTGTTCCCAGCAAAGCGGTCGACGCAGTCGAGTTCGCGCTGCGGTGTGCTGTCGAGGAACCAATTGTGGTCCATGGAAAATTTCCCAAACGCGTGGCTCTGATCCAGACCACGCTTCCTTCTATCAAATCCAACGCATTGGACAAGACACGTAAAAATCTCGAAACCAGGCTCAGGGAATCTTCTAGCTGGCTGCACGATGAAATTCGGATTCCCCACGATGAGCGGACACTTGCTGAAACGCTGCAAAGTGTTCGCGTCGATGATGATGCGATGGACTACAATTCGTATGAGCAGCTGATCATCATTTTTGGGGCGTCCGCAATTACAGATATTGATGACGTCATACCTGCTGCTCTTCGGGCTTCAGGGGGGACAGTTGAAACCCTCGGCATGCCCGTGGATCCCGGTAATTTGCTGATGGTGGGTAATCTTTACGGGCGCGACGTAATCGGCGCGCCGGGATGTGCACGGTCGTCTTCGGAAAACGGTTTCGATTGGGTGCTGCGCCGCATGACGCACATGACGCAAACAGATTACAGCGAATGGGTCCCGAAGCTCGGCGTTGGCGGTCTGCTGATGGAAATCCACGACCG
>JBCCRF010000140.1:0-7377 GCA_039208305.1 Pseudomonadota bacterium | reverse complement strand
GTGGCTGGCAGGGGAGCGGGCTCGGTTCGTGAGGGCCGGGCGTGCCATGGTGTGTCAGGGCAATGGCGGTGAAACCCCGTCCGCAGCAGAACCGCAGGTGGGGCGTGACGGGCGACCGTTTTCGCCGGAAGACTACCGGCATGGGTCACCGTTCACGCCCCACCGGTTTCCAACTGATGCAAAACCCGAAGTGCATAGCGCTGGCGGGCGCTTCAGTGTGCCTGCAGTTCAGTGAGAGTGCATTTGCGAAAGGAGCACTCGTATCAAAGAGACCGTTGTCCCCTCATTCGGTTGTTAGAATGAATGCGCTAGCGCCAGATCACCTCAAAAATGACCCAGGCGATGGCCATCAGTCCAAGGCCTACCGCCAGGATGGTAGCGACATGATAGCCCTTACGACCCTGTCTGGCTTCCTCGGCTGTTATTTTCTCTGTCATTTATGTGGCCCCCTAAACTGAGTGGATTTTCATACGTGAACAACGTTTCATCACACGACCTGTTCCAAGGTAGCGTCGTCTTTTCGTGAGCTGGCCTCGTTCGCCGCGCAACAATTGGCGGTAACGGGCGTTGTGGGAGCAGCTCTCTGTCGTCGGGAGAAATCGGCCATGAATTTGCTACGCATCATATTGTCCATCCTCGCGCCGCAACCTGGTGTGTTTCCCACCGTTGGTATTGGTGGCCAGTTTTGGATCAATATCGTTCTCACCATTCTGAGATATATTCCGGGAATTGTGCATGCGGTGTGGATTATCGCGCGCGGGGGCAAGCTTTGAGCATTAGCGCTTCGGAGCGAGGCGTGAGGTTGGCCGGGCGCACTGCAGACAATCTCGACAGGTCACTTGAAATCGCCAACACACATGATGGCTATTTGCAGGATCATCATCTGGACTCTCTGGAGCGTTGGCTGGATAGCGGATTTCGCGTGCCCGGGACCGGCTATCGCTTTGGACTCGATGGTGTGATCGGCCTCCTGCCCTTCGTTGGCGATCTCACGACGACCGGCATGTCCGTAGTCTTTGTCGCCGACGCCTACAAGATCGGCGCGAGCAAGCGCGTCATCGCGAAAATGATCGGCAATGTTGGGTTGGACTTCGCAGTCGGTCTCATTCCTGTCGTGGGTGATCTGGCGGATTTCGCTTTCAAGTCCAACACGAAGAATCTGCGGCTGCTGAAAGAGGAACGCGCGCGGCTGCTCGAAGAGCGGCTGGTGAAAGCTGGCAGGTAGCGTTGCCTCACAGTGGACCGGCGGCGTAAAGGTCGGCGGCTATCGCCTACCGCATGAGCCAAGTTCCACATGCCGCAATTCTCCGCCAATCTTGGCTTCCTGTTTACCGAATTCAGCTTGCCCGACGCGATCCGCGCCGCTGCGCATGCCGGTTTTGATGCGGTGGAGATGCACTATCCTTACAATGTGCCAGCCGCTGAGGTGAAAGCGGTGCTTGCGGAAACTGGCTTGCCGGTTATGAGCATCAACACGGAACGGGGCGACACATCCGCTGGCGAGAACGGGCTCGCTGCCGTCCCTGGTCGCGAAAGAGAAGCGCGGGAGTCGATCGATCAGGCGATCAGCTATGCTGCGGAAGTCGGTGCCTTGCACGTGCATGTGCTGGCCGGCATCGCGACAGGAGAGGCGACGCACACCACCTTCCTCTCCAACCTGCGCTATGCTTGTAAGCGCGCGCAGCCGCACGGTATCGGCGTCCTAATTGAACCGCTGAACCGGTACGATGCGCCGGGCTACTTTCTGTCCACGGCGGAACAAGCGGCGGATATATTGGGTGACGTCGATGACCATCGCGCAAAGCTGATGTTCGACTGCTACCATATGCAGATCATGGGTGGTGATCTGACCAACCGCTTGCGGGAGCTTTTGCCGATCATTGGACATATTCAGTTCGCGTCGGTGCCGGATCGTGGCCCGCCGGATATGGGAGAGGTGGATTTCGTCCACATCTTCGCACAGCTAGACGAGCTGGGTTGGGATGCACCGCTTGGGGCAGAGTACAAACCCAACGGTGCGACGGTGGACACGCTCGGCTGGATGCAACGGCTTCGCTAACCGCTACTCCTCGAAATCGAGTGAATAGCCTGCTGAGCGAATGGTGCGGATGGGGTCGCTCATACCGTTGGCCTTCAATGCGCGGCGCAGGCGGCCAACATGCACGTCCACGGTGCGCTGATCGATGTCGAGATCGTGCTCCCAAACGCGCTCCAGCAGGCTCTCGCGCGTCCAAACCCTGCCGGGGCGCGACAGAAAGACGGTGAGCAGGCGGAATTCGGTGGGGCCAAGTTTGATGGCACTGCCCGCCCGTTCGACCTTCATACGCGTCGGATCAAGGCGGATATCGCCATGCTCCAAAATTTCGCCGACCTCTGCGGGGTTGGCGCGGCGGATATGGGCACGCACCCGCGCCAGCAGTTCCGCCACCGAATAGGGTTTCACGATATAATCATCGGCACCGATATCCAGCGCACGCACCTTGTCCCCTTCCTCGCCCCGGGCGGTGAGCATGATGATGGGAATTTCGCGCGTATCCGGATCGCGCCGCAGCTGACGGCAGGCCTCGATGCCGGAAAGGCCGGGCAGCATCCAGTCCAGCACGATAAGTGATGGATTTTCGTCCTGTGCGGCAGTCACGCCCTCCTCGCCATCTGCCGTAGCGACGACGCGAAAACCGGCCTTCTCCAGATTGTAGACCAGCAATTCCTGCTGTGCCGGTTCGTCTTCCACCACCAGAATTTTCGGGTCGGACATGGCGTTCATCTCACATCATTCCCTATCCGACTGCCCAACCTAGAGTGGCATCACGCTGGTCTTGTCCGCCTTGGGCCGGTCGTCGGTGGGCATTTCGCCGGTCACGACATAGTGGATCTGTTCGGCAATCGCGGTGACGTGGTCGCCCATGCGTTCGAGATTCTTAGCGATGAAGAGCAGGTGCATGCAGGGCGTGATGTTGCGTGGCTCCTCCAGCATGTAGGTGAGCAATTCGCGGAACAGGGTGTTGTGGATTTGGTCCACTTCCTCGTCGCGAATGATGAGTTCGTCGGCCATTGCGACGTCTTTGGCGACATAGGCGTTCAGCACGTCCGCCACCATCTGCTGCACGAGCGCGCCCATGCGCTTCAGCGTTTTCGGCGCGCTGCCGGGCAGGGTGATGTCGGCGAGGACAACGGTGCGCTTGGCGATGTTCTTGGCGTAGTCGCCGGTGCGCTCCAGATTGCCGGCCACCTTGAGCCCGCAGACGACAGCCCGCAGGTCCGCTGCCATGGGCTGGCGAAGCGCAAGCACGGTGAGAGCTTGCTCATCGATCTTGCTTTCCAACGCGTCGATTGCCTTATCCGCGGCGCGGATTTCCGTGGCACGTTCTTCGTCACCGGCCAGCAGGGCTTCCAGCGCACCGGTGATCTGGCTTTCGACTAGACCTCCCATCTCCAGGATGAGGTTTTCGATGCGCGTAAGATCGTCGTCGAAGCTTTTGACGATGTGGGCGTTTTCCATGGGGTCGCTCCCTTAGCCGATACGGCCGGTGATGTAGTTCTGCGTCCGCTCTTCTTTCGGGGCAGAGAAAATCTGGTCGGTGTCGCCATATTCCACGAGCTCGCCGAGATGGAAAAAGGCCGTCTTCTGCGACACGCGGGCGGCCTGCTGCATGGAGTGGGTGACGATGATGATCGTGTATTTCTCCCGCAGCTCGTCGATCAGCGTTTCCACCGTTGCTGTGGCGATCGGGTCGAGGGCGGAGCAGGGCTCATCCATCAAAATAACGTTGGGCTGCACGGCGATGGCGCGAGCGATGCACAGGCGCTGCTGCTGACCGCCCGAAAGGCCGGTCCCCGGTTCCCCAAGGCGATCCTTCACCTCGTTCCAGAGACCGGCGCGTTTCAGAGAGCTCTCGACGATGCCTTCAAGCTGCGACTTCGATTCCACCATGCCGTGGATTTTCGGGCCGTAGGCGACGTTGTCGAAGATCGATTTCGGGAACGGGTTCGGCTTCTGGAACACCATACCGATGCGGCGGCGCAGGGCGACGACGTCAACTTCCGGTGCGTAGATATCCTGTCCGGCCAGTTGGATGGAGCCCTCGACGCGGCAGATCGGGATGACGTCATTCATGCGGTTCAGGCAGCGCAGGATTGTGGACTTGCCGCAGCCGGATGGACCGATGAACGCCGTCACGGCATAGGGTTCGATGCCGACCGAGACGGACTTGATGGCCTGTTTGTCGCCGTAGAACACGTCGACGTCTGTCACGTCGATGATCGTGTCCGATGCGGTATCCGCTATGCCAGCGGTCTTTGCTTCAGCGAGGGTCGCTTCTTCGTTGAGGGTCACCAGCGGACCTCCAGTTTCTTGCGCAGGATGATTGCGACGAGATTCATGATGATGAGAAAGCCGAGCAGGACCATGATGGCGGCAGAGGTTTTCTCCAGGAAGCCACGGTCAGGGGCGTCGGCCCAGAGGAAAATCTGCACGGGCAGGGCGGTTGCGGCGTCTGTGATGCCCTGCGGAATGTCCACGATGAAGGCGACCATGCCGATCATCAGCAGCGGTGCCGTTTCGCCCAGCGCCTGCGCCATGCCGATGATAGAGCCGGTCAACATGCCGGGGATCGCGAGAGGCACCACGTGGTGAAACGTCGTCTGGACCTTGGACGCGCCGAGGCCGTAAGCGGCCTCGCGGATGGAAGGTGGTACGGCGCGCAGGCTGGCGCGGGATGCGATGATGATGGTGGGCAGTGTCATCAGCGCCAGCACCATGCCGCCAACAAGTGGCGTGGAGCGTGGCAGTTCGAAGAAGTTCAGGAAGATCGCCAGCCCGAGCAGTCCGAACACGATGGATGGCACGGCGGCGAGATTGTTGATGTTCACCTCGATGATCTGGCTGATGCGGCCCTTTGGGGCAAACTCTTCCAGATAGACAGCGGCCATGGTGCCCAGTGGAAAGGAGAGTGCGAAACAGACCAGAAGCGACAGAAAAGAACCGACAACGGCTCCCCAGATGCCCGCCTGTTCCGGCTCGCGGCTGTCACCGCCGGTGAAGAATTTCTCGTTGAAGCGGGTCTCCACCGCACCGGCGTCCCGCAACTGTTCGAGCCACGCCACCTGCTGATCGCTAACGCGGCGCTGGCCTTGGGGCAGGTTGAGATCGACATTGCCTTTGATGAGCATGTCGATGTCGGAAGAGGCGCGCACGGAAATGTTGGCGGTCATGCCGATAAGGGACGGGTCAGCCGCGACCGCATCACGCACGGTGAATTCACCGGTCGAGGAGAGCATCCGCGTGAGGCTGCGGCGGTCGCTGCGGCCCTTAACGTCGGGGAATTGGGCGCGAAGCGAGCGGTTCATAACACCGCGCCAGTTGGTGGCGTTGATATTCTCCGGATCTACATCAGCGGGGATTTCCATCTCCAGCGTGATGAAGCTTTGGGTGAACGCACCCGTGCCGCGCACGACGATGGAGGTGACCATCACCGCCAGAAAGCCGAGCGAAATGATGATGGCGATCAGACCATACAGCTTGAACCGCGTCTCAGCCTTGCTGCGCTTCGTCGGCCCCTGCCGGATGATGTCGGAGGCCGGCGAAGAGGTGAGGGTGTCGAGTTCGGCCGCTTTGGCCGCTATCTGCACGCGATCGGCCATCAGTCGTATTGCTCCTTATAATGCTCCACGATCTTCAACGCGATGACGTTCAGCACCAGCGTGATGACGAAGAGCAACAGGCCAAGCGCGAAGGCGGACAGCGTCTTGGCGCTGTCGAACTCCTGGTCGCCGGTCAGCAGCGTGACGATCTGTACGGTGACGGTTGTGACAGCTTCGAACGGGTTTGCAGTGAGGTTGGCTGCCAGACCGGCGGCCATGACGACGATCATCGTTTCGCCAATGGCGCGGGATGCGGCGAGCAGCATCGAACCCGCGATGCCCGGAATGGCGGCAGGGAGAACGACCTGACGAATGGTTTCCGACTGCGTCGCGCCAAGGCCGTAGGAGGCTTCCCGCAGCGATCTTGGGACGGCGTTGATCACGTCATCAGACAGCGATGACACAAGCGGAATGATCATGATGCCCATGGTGACGCCAGCGGCGAGTGCGGATTCGGAGGATATATCGAAACCGACGCTATCTCCCCCCCCGCGCAGCATGGGTGCTACGATAAGGGCGGCGAAGAAGCCATAGACCACGGTGGGGATACCGGCGAGCAGTTCGATCAGAGGCTTGATGATGCCACGCGCTTTTTCTGAGGCGTATTCGGCGAGGTAGACCGCAGACAACAGACCAAGAGGTGCGGCGACGGTGAGGGCAATTGCGGAGATCAGCAGCGTGCCGGTGATGAGCGGCACAGCGCCAAAGGCACCGGAGGAGCCGACCTGATCTGCGCGCAGCGCTGTCTGTGGGCTCCACTGCAAGCCGAAGAGGAAATCGGTGATTGGAATGCGCTGGAAGAAGCGCAGGGATTCGAAAAGGAGAGAAGCAACGATGCCTATGGTCGTCAGCACGGCCACCAGAGAACAGGCGATCAGCACCGTGCGGACCAGCCGGTCGAACACGACAGCTCGCGAAGAGGAGCGGACGATGGATGGTCCGGCGTCCTTCGCCATGGTGACCGGCGGTGTTTCGGTAGCTAGCGTCATGGGTGACTCGATCAATTGGAGACGTGAAAGAACCCGGCGTCCGTTTCGGATGCGCCGGGTTCTCCCATAGTGCGAAGCTCGCTTACATGGAAAGCAGGTTCAGCTTTTCCACATCCTCGCGGACTTTGGCCATCTCGTCTTCCGGCATGGGGATGAGGCCTTTTTCGGCCAGATATCCATCCTCGCCCATGGCGCCTTCGGACACGAATTCAGCCAGGAACTCTTCGATGCCGGGAATGACGCCGACATGGGCTTTCTTCACGTAGAAGAAGAGCGAACGGGAGACCGGGTAGTCGCCGGATGCGATGTTTTCGAAGGTCGGCTCTTTGCCGCCAACGGTCGCGCCCTGCACTTTGTCGGCGTTCTGGTCGAGGAAGGAGTAGCCAAAGATGCCGTAGGCGTCTGCGTTGGCTTCCAACTTCTGGATGATGAGGTTGTCGTTTTCACCGGCTTCCACGTAACCACCGTCTTCGCGAACCGACTTGCAGACAGCGTCGAAGCGATCTTCATCGGACTCTTCCAGAGCGGCGATGGCAGGGAACTGCTCGCAGGCTTCTTCCATCACCAGTTCGACGAAAGCGTCGCGGGTGCCGGAGGTCGGGGGCGGGCCGAGCACTTCGATTTTGGTGGCGGGCAGCGAGGGGTTGATCTCGTTCCACAGGGTGTAGGGGTTGGCGACGACTTTACCGTCGACTTCGACCTCTTTCGCCAGTGCGTTGAAGACGTCCTTGATATCGATTGCGAGCGG
>JBCCRF010000139.1:0-7508 GCA_039208305.1 Pseudomonadota bacterium | reverse complement strand
TCGGACGTCTGCGACTGCTTCGTTTGGCGCTTGACCATATTTACGCCCTGTACCAGCACGCGGTCGGTCTTGTTGACCATTTCCAACACGGTGCCGGAGCGGCCCTTGTCCTTGCCGGATAGCACGACGACGGTATCGCCTTTTTTGATCTTGTTCATATCTGGTGGCTCCTACAGCACTTCCGGTGCCAGCGAGATGATCTTCATATGGCGCTTTGCGCGCAGTTCGCGCGGCACGGGGCCGAAGATACGAGTGCCGGTGGGCTCGCCCTTGTTGTCGATCAACACAGCGGCGTTGGTGTCGAAACGGATTACGGATCCGTCCGGGCGCTGAATGTCCTTCGCGGTGCGGACGACGACGGCTTTCGCCACATCACCCTTTTTCACGCGGCCGCGCGGAATAGCTTCCTTGATGGACACGACGATGATGTCGCCCACACCAGCATATTTGCGCTTGGAGCCGCCAAGCACCTTGATGCACATGACGCGGCGCGCGCCGGAATTATCGGCAACGTCCAGGTTAGTTTGCATCTGAATCATGGCTGTTCTCTTCTATTATTGAAGGGTCCGACCGAACTGCCAGACCCAAGTGCCATTTGCGGGCGGCATGGACCGCCCTGATCTGTCGTGGTGGATCGCTTCGGGCTTACGCCTCGACGACAATCCAGCACTTGTCCTTCGAGATCGGCTTTGTCTCCTCGATGGAAACCATGTCGCCGACTTTGCGGGAGTTGTTCTCGTCATGCGCCTTGTAGTTTTTGGTGCGGCGCACGGTTTTCTTAAAGAGCGGGTGCGTAAAGCGGCGCTCCACCTTCACGACGACCGTCTTGTCGTTCTTGTCAGAGACGACGGTGCCTTGGAGAATACGTTTAGGCATTTGTGTTCTTTCCTCGTGTCGCCTACCCCTTAGGAGGCGGCGTTCTCGGCCGGAGTTTCGCGGGCAATGGTCTGCAGGCGCGCGATATCGCGACGGATCTGCCGCATACGTGCCGTGTTTTCCAGCTGGCCGGTAGCCCGCTGGAAGCGCAGGTTGAACTGCTCTTTTTTCAGTTCGACCAGCTGATCCTTCAGCTGATCTTCGCTCATGGCGCGGATGTCGCTGGGCTTCATAGCCTCAACCTTTCGATTTGTCTCTACGTCCTACGTGCAAATGTCGGCGTTTTTAGTCAGCGATGCGCTGGACGAACTTGCTCTTCACGGACAGCTTCATGGCACCCAGACGAAGCGCCTCACGGGCGATCGGCTCTGGCACGCCATCGATCTCGAACATGATGCGGCCGGGGGCGACGCGGGCTGCCCAATATTCGGGAGCGCCCTTACCCTTACCCATACGAACCTCGGTCGGCTTCGACGAGATCGGCAGGTCGGGGAAGATGCGAATCCACACACGACCCTGACGTTTCATCTGACGGGTGATGGCACGACGCGCAGCCTCGATCTGGCGGGCATTGACCCGGTCCGGCTCGAGAGCCTTTAGGCCGTACGCGCCAAACGTTAGCTGGGTTCCACCCTTGGCGTTGCCGTGAATACGACCTTTGTGCGCCTTGCGGTATTTTGTGCGTTTCGGTTGCAGCATGTGCTGTGTTCCTTCTCAGGCTTACCGGTCTGTCGTTGTAAAACTGGCGACCGGCGTTCCTCTTCTTATTCTTAGTTGCGCGTATCAGTTCCGTGGGGGACGACGGTTGCCACCGCCACCGGATTCCTGCGCTTCCGTGTGACGACGCTCAGACGCCATCGGATCATGCTCCAGGATTTCGCCCTTGAAGATCCAGACCTTCACGCCGCAGATGCCGTAAGCGGTATCGGCCTCTGCCGTGCCGTAGTCGATATCGGCGCGCAGCGTGTGCAGCGGCACACGGCCCTCGCGGTACCACTCGACGCGGGCGATCTCGACGCCACCCAGACGGCCACCACAATTGATGCGGATACCACCGGCACCCAGACGGATCGCCGACTGCACAGCGCGCTTCATGGCGCGCCGGAAAGCAACGCGGCGTTCCAGCTGCTGGGCAATGGACTGGGCAACGATGGTTGCGTCCAATTCCGGCTTGCGAATTTCGACGATGTTGATGGAAACCTCGGCCTCGGTCATCGTCTGGACCTTGCGCTTCAGCTTCTCGATATCCGCACCCTTTTTGCCGATGATGAGGCCAGGACGACCGGCGTGAATGGTCACGCGGCATTTCTTGTGTGGACGCTCGATCACGACTTTCGAGATGGAAGCCGCTTTCAGCTCCTTCTCGATGTAGGTGCGGATCTTGATGTCTTCATCAAGCATGCCAGCGTAGTCGCCCTTGGTGGCGAACCAGCGCGAGTCCCACGTGCGGTTGATACCGAGACGGAACCCGATGGGATTGATCTTCTGACCCATTACGCGGCCTCCTCTTCTTCGGCCTCTTTCACCACAATGGTGAGATGCGCGAAGGGTTTTTGAATACGGCTGGCTTTACCGCGACCGCGTGCCATGAAGCGTTTCATGACGATGGAATTACCGACATAGGCTTCCTTCACCACAAGGCTGTCGACGTCGAGATCATGGTTGTTCTCAGCGTTGGCGATTGCCGCCTGCAAGCATTTGCGAACGGTGCCCGCGATGCGCTTGTTGGAGAATTCCAGATCGTTCAGCGCATTCTGCGCTTTCTTACCGCGGATGAGCTGAGCTACGAGGTTCAGCTTCTGCGGCGAGACGCGGATCATGCGGTGAACCGACTTGGCTTCATTGTCGGCGAGCTGACGCTCAGACTTGGGCTTACCCATGACTTACTTCCTCTTCGCCTTCTTGTCGGCGCCGTGCCCGTAATAGGTGCGGGTCGGTGCGTATTCGCCGAGCTTCTGGCCGACCATGTCTTCCGACACGTTGACCGGAATATGCTTCTGGCCATTGTAGACGCCGAAGGTCAGGCCGACGAATTGCGGCATGATCGTCGAGCGACGGCTCCAGGTCTTGATGACTTCATTGCGGCCGCCCTCGCGTACCTTCTCAGCTTTTTTGAGAAGATAACCATCGACGAACGGGCCTTTCCAAACTGAACGTGCCAAATCGATCGTTCCTTATTTCTTGCGCTGGTGGCGCGAGCGCATGATGAATTTATCCGTGGTCTTGTTGGATCGGGTGCGCTTGCCTTTCGTGGGCTTGCCCCATGGCGTAACCGGATGACGACCACCGGATGTACGACCTTCACCACCACCGTGGGGGTGATCGATCGGGTTCATGGCAACACCGCGCACTTTCGGGCGGCTGCCGTACCAGCGGTTACGACCAGCCTTACCCATATTGGTGTTGGCGTTGTCGGGGTTCGACACGGCACCGATGGTGGCCATGCAGGACCCGTGGATCAGGCGCTGCTCACCGGAATTCAAACGCAGGATGGCCATCACGCCATCGCGACCGACGAGCTGAGCGTAGGTGCCAGCGGAACGTGCAATCTGACCGCCCTTGCCCGGCTTCATCTCCACATTATGGATGATCGTGCCGACCGGAATGGCGGACATCGGCATCGCGTTACCGGGTTTCACGTCTGCAGATGCTGCCGAAATGACCTTGTCGCCCTCACCCAGACGCTGCGGTGCCAGGATGTAGGCCTGCTCGCCGTCATCATATTTCAGCAGCGCGATGAAAGCGGTGCGGTTGGGGTCATATTCCAGACGCTCCACCGTTGCTTCCACATCCTTCTTGGTGCGCTTAAAGTCGATCTTGCGGTAGGAGCGCTTATGACCGCCACCGATACCCCGCGACGTCATGCGGCCGAGATTGTTGCGACCGCCTGACTTGGACAGACCTTCGGTCAACGTCTTGACCGGCTTGCCCTTCCACAGACCTTCACGGGAGACGATCACCAGCTGGCGGGTCCCCGGGGTCATTGGTCTGAATTTTTTCAGTGCCATTGTTCTTTTCCCTGCATCCTGTTTCCGAAATCACGTTCCGGACTGCGATGCCGTTAGCTTCTGTCTCGTCGACCGAGCCCTTAGAGACCGGTCGTGACGTCGATAGACTGGCCTTCTGCCAGCGTAACGAACGCCATTTTTTTATCGTTCTGCTTGCCGAGATGACCGCGGAAGCGCTTGACCTTGCCTTTGCGGAGCACGGTGTTCACGGCAACTACCTTTACACCGAACAGGCCTTCGACGGCCCGTTTGATTTCCGGCTTGGACGCATCGCGGGCGACGTTGAACACAACCTGATTGGTCTCGGCAGCCAGTGATGCCTTCTCGGTGATAACCGGAGAGACGATCACGTCGTAATTGCGGATCTCGCTCATTTGAAGCGCTCCTCGAGTGCGTCGACGGCAGCTTTCGACAACACCAGCGTGTTGCGGCGAATGATGTCGTAAACATTGATGCCCTGCACCGGCAGCACATCCACATGGGGGATGTTCTGGGCTGCAAGCTTGAAATTGTTGTCCAGCTCCGCACCGCCAATCATGAGGGCGTTTTCGAACCCGGCCTTTGCCAGATCGCCGCGCAGAGCGGCAGTCTTGGGCTCTTTAGCGGCCAGATCATCAACGACAACCAGCGCCCCAGCCTGAGCCTTTGCAGACAGCGCGTGGCGCAGAGCCAGCGCACGGAATTTCTTGGTCAGGTCATGGCTATGGTCGCGAGACTGGGGACCATGGGCCTTACCACCACCACGGAACTGCGGGGCAGCCTGTGAGTGGTGACGTGCGCCGCCAGTACCTTTCTGGCGGTACATGCGCTTACCTGTGCGATCAACATCGGAGCGACCTTTGGTCTGATGCGTGCCCTGCCTTGCTTTCGCAAGCTGGTAACGCACCATGCGCTGGATGATGTCCTGGCGGGGCTCCAGACCGAACACGGCGTCGGACAGCGACACCTTGCCGGACTTGGAACCGTCGATCTTGGTGACGTCGAGTTCCATTATTCCTTGCCCTCTTCTTTGGCGGCATCAGCCTCGGCTTCTTCAGCAGCTTCGACGGCAGCTTCCTGCTCGGCGGCCTGTGCTGCTGCCAACTCTGCAGCCGCCTCTTCGGCCATGGCCTCTTCAGCCGCAGCTGCCGCTTCTTCAGCGGCTTCCGCGTCGCGGCGACGGGCTGCAGGGAAAATCGCGTCAGGATGTACCGGCTTCTTCACGGCGTCACGCAGGGTGACCCAACCACCTTTTGGCCCAGGAACAGCGCCCTTCACCATCACAAGGCCACGATCGACGTCGACCGAGACGACCTGAATGTTCTGGGTGGTCACGCGGGTGTTGCCCATGTGGCCCGCCATCTTCTTGCCTTTGAAAACCTTGCCCGGATCCTGGCATTGGCCGGTGGAGCCGTGCGAACGGTGCGAGACGGAAACGCCGTGGGAGGCGCGCAGACCACCAAAGTTGTGGCGCTTCATGGCACCGGCAAAACCTTTACCGATGGTGGTGCCGGTCACATCAACATACTGACCGGGCATATAATGCGCGGCAATAATCTCGGCACCGACAGGCACCAGGTTCTCTTCCGTCACGCGGAATTCGGCCAGTTTGCGCTTCGGCTCCACCTTGGCAACGGCGAAATGACCGCGCATCGGCTTGGAAACATTCTTCACCTTGGCTATGCCCGCACCCAGTTGGAGGGCGGTGTAGCCGTGCTTTTCTTCGGTCCGCTGGGCGACCACCTGAACGTGCTCCATCCGGAGAACGGTCACGGGGACATTCACACCTTCATCGGTGTAAATGCGGGTCATCCCGACCTTCTGTGCAATCACGCCTGAGCGCATTGTTCTCATCCTTTAGCGTTCTGAACCGTTTCCGGCTCTGGCAGGCGGAACGCTACTGCGCTCACTGCCCCGCTTGTTGTTCTTTCAGTCCGGACGTTAGGTGCGGACTGTGGGCGGATGCCCGAAAGGCGAATGCCTTACAGTTTGATCTCAACGTCGACGCCAGCTGCCAGATCGAGCTTCATCAGCGCATCCACGGTCTGCGGCGTCGGATCGACGATATCCAGCAGGCGCTTGTGCGTGCGCATCTCAAACTGCTCACGCGACTTCTTGTCGATGTGAGGCGAGCGGTTGACGGTATAACGCTCAATACGCGTCGGCAGCGGCACGGGGCCACGAACCTGCGCGCCGGTCCGCTTCGCGGTCGACACGATTTCCTTAGCGGAAGTGTCGAGGATGCGATGGTCGAACGCTTTCAGGCGAATACGAATATTCTGACCGTTCATGTGTTTCGTCCTTGATACGAGACGTCAGCCGGATGCCAACATCCCTTGAATTCATTACGGGATCGGTCAGCCGCCCCGTTCAGTCATATGTTGCCCTACCGGGCAAGCGAACGGCGGGGTAGCTATAGGCCACCCCGCCGTGCATTTGATCGATTACTCGATGATTTCAGCGACGATACCGGCGCCAACCGTACGGCCACCTTCGCGGATAGCGAAGCGCAGACGATCTTCCATGGCGATCGGCACGATCAGCTCAACGGTCATTTCCACGTTGTCGCCCGGCATCACCATTTCCGTACCTTCTGGCAGCGCGCAGACACCGGTCACGTCGGTGGTGCGGAAGTAGAACTGCGGACGGTAGTTGGTGAAGAACGGTGTGTGACGGCCGCCTTCCTCTTTGGTGAGGATATAGGCTTCCGCGCGGAACTTGGTGTGCGGGGTCACGGAACCAGGCTTGCAGAGAACCTGACCACGCTCAACGGCGTCGCGGTCGATACCACGGATCAGGGCACCGATGTTGTCACCAGCTTCACCGGAATCCAGCAGCTTGCGGAACATTTCCACGCCCGTGCAGGTGGTTTTCTGAGTGTCTTTGATGCCGACGATTTCGATTTCGTCGCCAACGTTGATCACGCCACGCTCCACACGACCGGTCACAACCGTACCGCGACCGGAAATCGAGAACACGTCCTCGATCGGCATCAGGAAGGGCTGGTCCACAGGACGCTCGGGCTGCGGGATGTAGCTGTCGACAGCTTCCATCAGCTCACGAATGGCGTTCTCGCCGATTTCCGCGTTGTTGCCTTCGATAGCGGCCAGAGCGGAACCTTTGATGATCGGAATATCGTCACCGGGGAACTCGTAGGAAGACAGAAGTTCGCGCACTTCCATATCGACGAGCTCAAGAAGCTCTTCGTCGTCAACCTGATCGACTTTGTTCAGGAACACGACCAGTGCAGGCACACCAACCTGACGGGCAAGCAGGATGTGCTCACGGGTCTGGGGCATTGGGCCATCAGCCGCGGAACAAACGAGAATAGCGCCGTCCATCTGAGCAGCACCGGTGATCATGTTTTTCACGTAGTCGGCGTGGCCGGGGCAATCGACGTGAGCGTAGTGACGGTTGTCCGTCTCGTACTCGACGTGTGCGGTCGAAATGGTGATGCCGCGGGCTTTTTCTTCCGGAGCGCCGTCGATCTCATCATAGGCCTTGAAGTCACCGAAATACTTGGTGATCGCAGCCGTCAGCGTCGTCTTACCGTGGTCAACGTGACCAATGGTGCCGATGTTGCAATGCGGCTTATTACGTTCGAACTTTTCTTTTGCCATTCTGGCCTCCATTTTTCGACCGCGC
>JBCCRF010000138.1:0-7541 GCA_039208305.1 Pseudomonadota bacterium | reverse complement strand
GCGTTATAATAACTCTGATAAATACGCGCTCGCCGTCGGGCATTTGGCCGACCGGTTTGCTGGGGCAGGGGATTTCGTCAATCCCGTGCCGCGCCCGTATCCGAAACTCTCCTTCGAGGAGCGTAAGGAGGTGCAGATCAGACTTGCGCGTATGGGCTTGTATAAAAGCGACATCGATGGAAAAATCGGAAGCGGTACCCGTGCCGCCATCCGCAAGGCACAAATTCAGATGAAACTGGACGTTACCGGTTTTATCTCGCCTGAATTTCTGAGACGACTGCGCCGGATCACTTGACTGCCTCATCGCATTGATGGGGTAATCCGCAACGGAGATGCCTCGTCGTGACCCGAACCTTCCGCCTTTTCGGTGCTGCAATCGCGTTCGTGGTCGCCTTTGCGGTCGGCTTGCCTCAACAGGTGCGCCATCAAACCAGCGGCACGTGGACGCTTAGTCTTAACGTGTTGACCGCAGAAGCGCAGGAGAAGCGGAAGCGCAGAAGCTTGCTGCGCGCTTTGTTCGGCCGCCGCGATGCTCGCAAGAAGCGCGTAAAGGCTCAGCCTCGTGCCAAACAACGCACCAAAAGACGCAGAACGGTCAGACGCACTAAGAGGTCAAATCGCACGAAGCGCCGCGCCAGCGCCGCAAAACGCGCACCTGCCGTCGCAGCGGTTGAGAAGGCCGAGGACGCCAAAATCGTTCTCATTATCGGTGACTTCTTTGCTGGTGGCCTCGCCGATGGCTTGGTAAAGGCCTACGCCACTGTTCCGGGCGTTAAAGTGGTTGATCGCAGCAACGGTCTTTCTGGCCTCGTGCGCGACGACGTCACGGATTGGCCCGCCACGCTGCCTAGCATCGTTGAAGAGGTGAAGCCTGACTTTATTGTCACTATGCTTGGCTCTAACGACCGCCAGCAGATGCGCGTGGCAGGCAAACGCGAGGACGCGCGAACTCTGCCATGGGACGCCGAGTACGGTGCGCGCGTCGCTGCCCTTAACGAGGCTCTAAAAGGCGCCAATGTGCCCTACAGCTGGGTCGGTCTGCCACCAGTTCGGTTCAAATCCGTGAATAAGGATTGGCTCTATTTCAACGAGGTTTATTCCAAGGTTGTCCAAGAACCGGTTGGTAAATTCGTTGACGTTTGGGACGGCTTTTCTGATGCGGAAGGCAATTACTCTCGCTCCGGTCCCGACGTGAGCGGGCAGATCGTTCTCTTGCGGGCAAAGGATGGGATCAACCTCACCAGGGCGGGCAAGGAGCGCCTCGCATTCTATGTGCAGGACGATATCCTGAAACGCCTCGGTCAAGGGACGGGCGGCGCGCTCGTCTCGGCTGATCCGTCACTACTCCTTGATGGTGGCGTCGTTTCTCCGTCGGAACCGACCTATGATCCTGCCAAGACCGGGCGCACCTTTGTTATGCGTCTCGACGATCCGCAGGTTGATGGCGCGAACGCCTTGGCTGGCGATGTCAGCGATAAGTCCAGCGCCAAGTCGACCTCCGCCGAATCTGCCATTGTGCCTGTCGCTGCGACGAGCAATCGGGTGGGCCGGGTGGATGACGCCTCCTGGCCTCCGCCGCAAATTATTCCCACCGCCCCTGAAGCCGTTGCGCAAAGCGGAAGCTGACGCGTTAACAAAAAAGGACCGAAGCTGCACTCCGGTCCTTTACTCAATTCGAATTTGAAAGCGCTTAGCGCGGCAGCATCGTTGCGCCCATCAGCGCTTCATCCACGGCGCGTGCGCACTGTCGTCCTTCCCGGATAGCCCAAACGACGAGGGACTGGCCGCGACGCATATCGCCGGCGGTCCAGACTTTATCGTGGCTCGTTTTATAGCCCAGAGTGTCCGCTTTCACGTTGTCACGCTGGTCGCGCTCGACGCCTAAGTCTTCCAACATACCGTCGGTCACGGGCGAAACGAAGCCCATAGCGAGCAGTACCAAATCTGCTTTCAGCACGAATTCCGTTCCTTCGATAGGCTGGAATTTTTCGTCCACTTCGATGCAGTGCAGCTTCTTAACGTGCCCGTCCTCGCCCTCGAATTTCGTCGTCATCACCGAGAAAGAGCGGTCCGCACCTTCTTCCTGAGAAGAGGACGTTCGCATCTTTAGCGGCCAGTTCGGCCAGGTTAGCAGCTTGTTTTCCTTCTCCGGCGGCTGCGGCATGATCTCGAGCTGTGTAACGGATAGAGCGCCTTGACGGATAGAGGTGCCGATGCAGTCCGACCCCGTATCGCCACCGCCAATCACCACGACATGCTTCTGCCCGGCAAGGATTGGCTCAGCATTGTCATTTGGCTCATCGCCCACGCGGCGATTTTGCTGCGGCAGGAAGTTCATGGCGAAGTGGATGCCGTTCAAATCACGTCCCTCAATGGGCAGGTCGCGCGGCTTCTCCGCACCGCCGGACAGGATGACCGCATCGTGCTTCTCGACAATCTCGTCGATGGTGATGTCATGACCGACGTGAACGCCGGTGTGGAAGGTCACACCTTCCGCTTCCATCTGCTCGACGCGGCGGTCGATATGGTGCTTCTCCATCTTGAAATCGGGAATGCCATAGCGCAGCAGTCCGCCTGCTTTGCGATTTTTCTCGTAGAGATGAACGTCGTGACCGGCACGCGCCAATTGTTGTGACGCTGCCATGCCAGCGGGGCCGGAACCTATGACAGCGACCGATTTGCCAGTCTTTTCGTTAGCGAGTTGTGGCTTGACCCAACCGTTTTCCCAAGCCTTGTCGATGATCGCGCATTCGATCGATTTGATCGTCACAGGCGAGTCCACCATATTCAGCGTGCAGGACGCTTCACACGGTGCAGGGCAGATGCGGCCGGTGAATTCCGGGAAGTTGTTGGTAGAGTGGAGGTTCTTGATCGCCATTTCCCACTCGCCGCGATAGACGAGATCGTTCCAGTCCGGGATCTGATTGTTGACCGGGCAGCCCTTTAGCCCCTTTACGTCGTGGCAAAAGGGAATGCCGCAATCCATGCAGCGGCTTGCTTGCTCACGCAGGTTCGATTCCGGCAGCGGAATGACGAACTCGTCATAGTTGCGAATGCGGTTGGACGCTGGCCGGTACTTGCGATCCTGCCGGTCGATTTCCAGAAAGCCTGTAACTTTACCCATATCTCATCATCCCTCGGTCAAGCGTCAGTGCGCCGCCTGTTTGTCTCGAATTATTCCGCAGCCACACTTGCCGCCATCTGCGCTTCTTCGATTTCGCGAAGCGCGCGGCGGTATTCGGTGGGCATGACCTTCACAAATTTCGGGCGGTAGTCGTCCCAATTGTCGAGAATGTCGGCCGCCCGCTGTGAATTTGTATAGCGCTTGTGGTTCTCGATCAGCTGGCGAAGACGTTCATCATCGTAACGCGTCATGTCGGAGGACACGTCCACGCGACCGTGATGCTCGATATCGCCGCCATGATTGTGCTCAGATTCCATGAGGTCGTCCTCTTCCGGCACTGGTTCGAGTTCGACCATGGAAAGATTACAGCGTTTCGCAAACGTGCCGTCTTCGTCCAGCACGTAGGCGATGCCGCCCGACATGCCGGCTGCAAAGTTGCGGCCTGTGTTACCAAGAACGGCAACGACGCCGCCGGTCATGTACTCACAGCCGTGGTCACCCACGCCTTCGACCACGGCGACCGCGCCGGAGTTGCGGACGGCGAAGCGCTCGCCCGCAACACCGGACAGATAGCATTCACCATCGATGGCGCCGTATAGTACGGTGTTGCCCGCGATGATGCTGTCGCTGGGCACGATTTGTCTCGCTTCTTCCGGTGGATAAACGATCAGTTTGCCGCCGGACAGACCTTTGCCGACATAATCGTTGGCTTCGCCTTCCACCTCCAGCGTCACACCCCGCGCAACCCATGCACCGAACGCCTGGCCGGTTGTGCCGTTCAGCTTGAAGTGGATCGTGTCTTCGGCAAGCCCGGCATGGCCGTAGCGCTTTGCTACTTCGCCTGACAGCATCGCGCCGGTGGAGCGGTTGTAGTTGAAAATCTCCACCTCGTGCTTCACCGGATCGCGCTTTTCGAGCGCAGGTCTAGCGAGGTCGATCAGCTTGCGATCAAGAATATCGTCGATGTGGTGAACCTGAGTCTCGCAGTGGTAGCGCGGGACGTCGTCGCCCATTTCCGGATCGGCGAAGAGCAACGAGAAATCGAGGCCCTTGGCTTTCCAGTGGTCGATGGCCTTCTCTCGGTCGAGAACATCCAACTGGCCCACCATCTCGTCGATAGTGGCAAAGCCCAGTTCCGCCATCAGCTCGCGCACCTCTTCGGCAACGAAGAAGAAGTAGTTGATCACGTGTTCGGGCTGGCCGACGAAGCGCTTGCGCAACACCGGATCCTGCGTGGCCACACCCACGGGGCAGGTGTTCAGGTGACACTTGCGCATCATGATGCAGCCGGAGGCGACCAGCGGTGCCGTGGCGAAGCCGAATTCATCGGCCCCCAACAGCGCACCCACAACAACGTCGCGGCCTGTGCGCAAACCGCCATCAACCTGAACGGCGATGCGCGACCGCAGCTTGTTTTTCATTAAGGTTTGGTGCGTTTCAGCAAGTCCCATTTCCCAAGGCGAACCGGCATGTTTGATGGAGGTCAGCGGTGACGCGCCCGTACCGCCTTCCATGCCGGAAATCGTCACGTGGTCGGCGCGGGCTTTTGCTACGCCGGCGGCCACCGTGCCCACGCCCACTTCGGACACCAGTTTCACCGAGATATCGGCGGACGAGTTCACGTTCTTCAGATCGTAAATCAGCTGCGCGAGATCTTCGATCGAATAGATGTCATGGTGTGGCGGAGGGGAAATCAGGCCAACGCCCGGTGTGGAGTGGCGGACTTTCGCGATGACCGCATCGACCTTGTGGCCGGGCAACTGACCGCCTTCGCCGGGCTTCGCACCCTGCGCCATTTTGATCTGGATCATGTCTGAATTGACCAGGTATTCCGTCGTGACGCCGAAGCGACCCGACGCCACCTGCTTGATGGCGGAACGCTTGGAGTCGCCATTGGCCATCGGCGTGAAGCGCTCTACTTCCTCACCGCCTTCGCCAGTGTTCGACTTGCCGCCGAGCCGGTTCATGGCGATGGCGAGGTTCTCATGCGCTTCTGCTGAGATGGAGCCGTATGACATGGCCCCGGTGGAAAAGCGCTTCACGATCTCTGCAGCGGGTTCAACCTTGTCTAGTGGGATTGGCTCGCGACCGGTCTCTTTGGCTGGTCTCAGACGGAACAGGCCACGGATCGTCAGCAGACGCTCCTGATGGTCGTTGATAGAGTGCGCGTAGGCGCGATATTTGGCCTGAGCGTCGTCGGACTTCGGATCGTCCGCGCGCACGGCGTGTTGCAGGTTCGTCACTTCATCTGACGTCCAGGCATGCGCCTCACCACGTTGGCGCAGGGCGTAATCGCCGCCGACATCCAGCGCATGGCGCAGCACTTCCACATTGCCATATGCAGAGCGGTGACGCTCAAAGGTTTCCTTGGCGATCTCGTCGAGACCAACCCCTTCGATTTGGGTCGCGGTGCCGGTGAAATATTCGTCGACGAAGTCTGTGGACAGCCCGATGGCGTCGAAAATCTGTGCGCCGCAATAGGACTGGTAAGTGGAAATGCCCATCTTGGACATCACCTTTAGCAGGCCCTTGTTGATGGACTTGATGTAGCGGCTGACGACCTCTTCGTGGTCAACCTCCGACGGGAACATGCGGTCCTCATGCATCTGAGACAGCGTCTCGAACGCGAGGTAAGGGTTGATCGCTTCCGCACCATAACCGGCCAGAACTGCGAAATGGTGCACCTCGCGCGGCTCGGCTGACTCGACCACAAGACCCACAGATGTGCGCAAGCCTTTGCGGATCAGGTGATGATGCACGGCAGCCGTGGCCAGCAGGGCAGGGGCCGCAATGCGGTCCGGGCCGAATTGTCGGTCGGACAGGATGATGATGTTATCACCGGCGCGCACCACGCGCTCCGCCTTGTCGCAAAGGCGTTCCAGACAGGCTTTCAAACCCTCTTCACCGCGCGACGCAGCATAGGTCATATCCAGCACGCGGGAGACGAACTGGTTGTCGCCGATGTCGGAAATGTCTTTGATCTTCAGCAGGTCGGAATTGCGCAGAATCGGCTGACGCACCTCCAGCCGCTTGCCAACGTCGCTGCCCTGTTCCGTGAACAGATTCGGACGGGGACCGATAAACGATACGAGACTCATCACCGACTCTTCGCGGATCGGGTCGATGGGCGGGTTCGTCACCTGTGCGAAGTTCTGCTTGAAATAATTGTAGAGCAGTTTGCCCTTGTTCGACATGGCAGCGATGGGTGTGTCAGTGCCCATGGAACCGAGCGCTTCCTGACCTGTGGTGGCCATGGGCGGCAGCAGCAGCTTGATGTCTTCCTGCGTGTAGCCGAACGCTTGCTGACCATCGAGAAGCGCGTCGCCTGTGATCCGGCGCGGGCTTTCCTTTTTGCCCTTTAGGTCTTCCAGAACGATCTGGGTCTCGGCCAGCCACTCTTTATACGGCTGCTCGTTGGCGAGCTGCTCTTTGATTTCGGCATCGGAGATGATCTTGCCCTGCTCCATGTCGATCAGAAGCATCTTGCCGGGCTGAAGGCGCCACTTGGTGACCACGCGGCTCTCGTCGAAAGGCAGGGTGCCCGCTTCGGAAGCGAGGACGACCGTGTCGTCGTCCAGCACGAAATAGCGGGCAGGACGCAGGCCGTTGCGGTCCAGCGTCGCGCCAATCTGACGGCCATCGGTGAAGGCGACAGCGGCGGGGCCGTCCCATGGCTCCATCAGTGACGCGTGGTACTCGTAGAACGCCTTGCGGTCGGCATCCATGAGCGGGTTACCGGCCCACGCTTCGGGGATTAGCATCATCATCGCATGGGCGAGCGGGTAGCCACCCTGCACCAGCAATTCGAGTGCGTTGTCAAAGCAGGCCGTATCCGACTGACCTTCATAGGAAATCGGCCAGAGCTTGGCGATGTCATCGCCGAAAGTGGGCGACGACAGTGTGGCCTGGCGCGCCGCCATCCAGTTCACATTACCGCGTTTAGTGTTGATCTCACCGTTGTGCGCGACCATCCGATAGGGGTGTGCCAACTTCCATGACGGGAAGGTGTTCGTAGAAAAGCGCTGGTGGACCAGCGCCACGGCAGAAACGAACCGTTCATCGCGCAAATCGGCGTAGTATTTGGCCAGCTGGTCTGCAAGGAACATGCCCTTGTAGACGACCGTCCGGGCCGACATGGAGACCGGATATATGTCGTCACGGCGACCCAACTCATCAATCAGCGCGTTGGAGATCACACGGCGGGCGACGTAGAGTTTGCGCTCAAAGGCATCGCCGTCTTCGTTGTCACCGCGGTCGAAGAATATCTGCCAGCTGGATGGCTCCGCCGCCATGATTTCGGGGTCTTGGCTCAGGCTCGCATTGTCGACCGGAACCGAGCGCCAGCCGATGACGGGAATGCCCTCTTCCGCTGCAGCCTCTTCTAACACTTTGCGGGCGCGCGCACGATCATCCTCGT
>JBCCRF010000137.1:0-7552 GCA_039208305.1 Pseudomonadota bacterium | reverse complement strand
GTGGAGGTGATCTCCTCAATACGGCCCGGTTTGACGCTCTCGGTCACAGGCTCACCCCGTCACCGACGAAGCGGCAGTACATGGATGTCGTGAGGTGGCGCGGTACAGCGGTTTCGCCCTCGTGCACCAACACCAGTTCGCCGGATTCCAAGCGCCCGTCCATACCCGCCATGACCTCTTGCATCATCTCGTGCATGGCGAGGTGCGAGGCGCGGATCGCGTAGGCGGTAAGAATTGTCAGCAGCGGGCGATCGCTTTGGAGCGCGCGCACCGCATCCAGCATGTGCGGCAGATGGTCGAAGAGTTGCCAAACCTCACCCTTGGGGGCCACGGCCGTAGGCGGGCGGATCCAACAGGATGATGTCGTAAGTCTGCCCGCGCCGCACATCGCGCTGGCAGAATTTCATGGCATCGTCGCAGATCCAGCGGATGGATGCATCGGCGAGACCTGACAGCTCCGCATTTTCCCGCGCCCAGCCGATGGCCTTCTTCGAGGCATCCACATGGGTGACGTGAGCACCTGCACGGGCTGCCATCAGCGAGGCAAGGCCGGTGTAACCGAACAGGTTCAACACACGCACCGGTTGCTCACCTTGCGCTTGCTCGATTGCTTTCACCATTGAGCGCCAATGGACAACCTGTTCAGGAAAGATGCCGGTGTGTCGGAACGATGTGAAGCGACCCCAATAGGGCAGACCATCGACCTCCAGCGGGAAACGCTCCTCCTGCTTCGCATTGGCAAATTTCCAGCGGCCTGGCCCTTCTTCATCCGTATCGCCTGAAAAAGTGGCATCTGCCGCGTCCCATTCGGCGGTCGATCTATGGGGCAACCACATCGCCTGTCCTTCTGGGCGGCGAATGATGGTCGAGCCATAGCGCTCAAGCTTCTCGCCATTACCGCTGTCCAGCAGGGCGTAGTCCGCCGAAGGCTCGCAAAACAGCAATTGCGAGATGATCTGTGGCAGGCGTTCGCCTGCGGTGCGCTGGCGCGACGGCAAAGGTTCAGGAGCCGATTGTGGCTTCGAGTGAGCCTGCAACGGTGCCTGTGCTTTTGACTTCGCGCGAGCATTTTGTCCGGCGGATTGGCGGTTGGGTTTGCGCTTGGCGCTGCGTTTGAAAGCGGGCTTGGCCATGGGTGCGATGTAGCGGCTGGGGAAGGCGCGGGGAAGCCTTACAGCAATGGCTTTTCCTCTCCGCCGCGCCGCGTTAGCCTACCCGGTAACTTGCAGCGCCCGAAAGGCACCTTCGATGGAAATGAACGCCAGTCAATTTATCCCCGCTTCCAAAGACAAGGTGTGGGAAGGGTTGAACGACCCGGACGTACTGCGCGAGTGCATTCCAGGCTGCAAGGAACTGGAGATGTCATCACCCACCGAACTCTCGGCCACCGTGGTGGCGAAGGTCGGGCCGGTGAAGGCAACCTTCAAAGGCGAGGTCAACCTCGAGAATCTCAACCCGCCGGACAGCTACACCATCACCGGCGAGGGCAAGGGCGGCATCGCGGGCTTCGCAAAAGGCGGTGCCGATGTGCAGTTGAAAGATGTCGAGGGCGGCACGCAGCTCGACTATCAGGTGCAGGCAAAAGTCGGCGGCAAGATCGCGCAATTGGGTTCACGCCTCATCGACGGCGCAGCAAAAAAGCTCGCCGCAGAATTCTTCGACAATTTTTCGAAACGCATCAGCGGTGACATCAGTGACCCTGCCGCACTCGGCGGTGCCGATGGGGTGGGCGTCTAGAACGAAAGGAACGGCGACATGTCGGATTCGAAAAAAGTCGAAAGCAACTTCGTGACCGTAACGATCTGGAGCCTAGTGCTGTGCGCCGTGCTCTACGCGATCGGCCACTTCATTGTGATATCGTAGAAGCCTATCGTGCAGCGGGTGCCGGCAGACCCAGCGCCATAAGAGCGCGTGCTTCGTCGTCCTTGGAATCGGTGGCCTCGGCCACCTTCTCTTTCTGGCGTTCCATTTCCACGTTCGCCTTATTGGCTTCCGCCCTGTTGACCTTGGCAGCCTTGCGGTGGCGGCCTTGCTGGAACCATGTGGCGATAGAGCCGAGGATCATACCAGCAAAGAGCGTCGCGAATATGAGGGCGTAGAGCGGTATTGTCGCCGAGATCAGCGGCCCGTCATCCAGCTGCGGGGGCACGGCCAGCGTCACAGGGCCACGATTGGCAACCGCAAGTGTAATGACGACAATGCCGACAGGGATAGCGATCAACAGCGTCAGAAGTTTCTTCATTCAACCCGTTCCCGGAACTGCGAGACATGATGCGGCACCATGATGGCGTCGCCTGACCTGATATGGACGCCGGCAGAGGGGGAATGCAAGCGACCCAGTCGGGTTGCCTCACGCGGTCCTAAGAGTATCGGCGCGATTACTTCTCGTTCAACCGGTCTCGAAGGTCCTTGCCGGTCTTGAAGAACGGCACCCATTTTTCTTCCACCTCGACCCGTTCGCCGGTGCGCGGGTTGCGCCCGATGCGGGGGCTGCGATTCTTCACGGAAAACGCGCCAAAGCCACGCAGTTCGACCCGGTCACCGCGGGCGAGCGCTTCGGTGATCTCGTCCAGGATGGCGTTCACGATGTTTTCCACGTCCCGCTGGTAAAGATGCGGGTTGTTGTCGGAGATAGTCTGCACAAGGCTGGACTTAATCATCGTTGTCTTTCTTAGATTGTGGAAGGACAAAGGCGCGGTCTGGCCGGTCCCTATTTCATGTAAATGTGGAGGTTACCTAACCTTGCCAAAGGGATAGCAGGCCGTCAAGAAACAACCTTTTTGGAATAATTCGTTCTAGTGCCTCGTCCGGCACGGCCGTTGCGGGCAGGCCGAGCTGCTGTGTGATCCAAGTCCGCAGCCGCGTTGAAAAGAAGAGTGAATCCTGCTTTCGAACAGGGTTCCAATCACGCAATTTCAGATCGTCGGCCACATCGTCCTTGTCGGTGATCCACTTGCGCGCCGCCTCTTCGTCGCCGATGGCGTCGATCAGTTTTGTTTCCACACCACGGTCCCCCGACATGACCCGGCCATCCGCCAGCACCAGCACTTGCGAGCGTTCGAGCGGACGACGGTCCGTCACAAGATCGACGAACCACTGGTAGCTGTCATCGATCAACTCCTCGATCACTTTGATCGCCGCGGGCGGCGGCACATGGAACGGCGATGGTTCGGCTTTCAAAGGAGCTGATTTCACCTCTTCCAGCGACACGCCGACTTTGTCGAGCAGCCGGTGCGCCTGTGGGTATTGGAAGATCACACCAATGGAACCGACGATGGACGAACGACGGGCGACGATATGATCGGACCCAGCTGCGATCATGTAGCCTGCGGATGCGGCCAGCGTGCCGATACTTGCCGCAACTGGCTTTTTCTCCGCCACTTTGCGAACGGCATTGAAGATGTCCTCGCCGCCGACCGTCGTGCCACCTGGCGAATTGATGGTGAGAACCATGCCCTTGACGCTGTCGTCTTTTTCGATCTTTTCCAGCATCGCCAGCAGTGGTCGGTCCTGCTGGATGAGACCGGAGATCGACACGCGGGCGATGTGATCGCCGCCTGCACCCTGTCCGCCGATTGCGCCTGCTGCGACGAGCGCCGCGCAGACTGCAGCTATGAGCGCAATGAAGGTCGTAACGCGCCAGAAGGTGACTTTGCGGCGCAGGTTGCGGCGATCGAAGATCTGATCGACGGTTTCTTGCATGGACATGACGTTGCGATTCCGACGGAGCAAAACGAATCTAACATAACACCGCGTGCCGCAGACGCCATGCGACGCTTGGATAGAAGCGACTATAACGTTTGCCGCCTCAAGCCTGTTGCTTTGCTCCGCGAGCAGGTGCACCCAACCGCTATGCATGAAGAGACCACCAACCTGATTTGGCAAGATGACGCTACCGGCGCGAAATTGCCGGTCAGTCAGCGTTTTGACGACCCTTACTTCTCCGCGGTCGATGGCCGTGCGGAGAGCGCCTACGTGTTTCTTAGCGGCAATCGCCTGCCAGAACGGTGGCGAGACCACGAATCCTTTGTGATCGGTGAGCTGGGATTCGGCACGGGCCTGAACTTTTTAGAAACCTGGCGGCAATGGCGCACGGCGCGCAAGCCGGGGCAAAGACTTCTGTTCCAGTCCGTCGAGGCCTATCCGCTTGTCGCCAAAGACGCACTGACGGCGCTGGCACGGTGGCCGGATTTAGAGGCGGACGCGAAGGCACTTTGGAAGCACGAGTTCAACGGGCAGGTCGAGATCGATCAACAGACCGTGCTTCATGTTCGCCATGGCTTCGCCGATAATTTGGTGCGGCAATACGAACCCTGCGACGCATGGTTTCTCGACGGGTTCTCGCCCGCCAAGAACGAAGCGATGTGGTCTGCCGAACTGATGAAAGCCGTATTTGACCGAACCCTAACCGATGGCACTTTCGCAAGTTACACCGCGGCAGGATGGGTCCGGCGCAATCTGGAAGCGGCCGGGTTTTCCGTCGAACGGCAACCCGGTTTCGGCCGCAAGCGGCACATGATCGTGGGGACACGTCCATGATCGTCGTCGTGGTAGGTGGCGGCATCGCCGGGCTTTCGGTCGCCGCCGAACTGGCCGATGCGGGGGCGAAGGTCGTGGTTCTGGAGGCGAAAGCCATCGCCAGCGGGGCGAGCGGTGTAGCGACCTCTTACCTCGAACCCCGCCTCGGCCAAACGGCGATGCGTCGGCTGGAATGGGAGGCACTGGCGCGGTGGGAAAACTACGCCGCGCAGTTGGTAGATCGGACTGGGCTCGATGTCGGTTTCCGCACCGAAGGCCAGTTGAAAGTGACGACTGCCGCCAATCTCGAAGTGTTCGAGAAAGACATGGAGAAACGCAGTGCGCAGGCCTGGCCGTTGGAACGGCTTGACTTTGCGCAGGTGCTGGAACTGGAACCGTCCTTGTCCACGGACATCGTCGATGCAGCGTATCTGCCTCAGGTGCGGTGGGTCACCGGAGCGCGCGTGTGCCAGGCATTGGCTGCGCAATTGAGGGCCGACGGTCATGACGTGCGCGAACAATGCGCCGTCACCGCCATTGCGCCGGAAGGTGCAGGGATTGTGATCACCACAAGTTCGGGCGACACCATCAAGGCCGACCGTATCGTGCTCGCAAACGGGATGGGGACTAGTTCCATCACCGGCTTGCCGGAAGATTTGCCCGAGAGCCGACCGGTGCGGGGCGTCAATCTTATCGCATCCCTGGATGGTCTGGCGCAGCCGATCCGTCATCTGATCAAACATCATCGCGGCAATCTTTGCCCGCGCGTCGATGAGAACGGTAAAGCTCATCTGATCATCGGCACGACCTATGAGCCGGGCGAGACGTCGCTGGAGCCCAACACTGACATCATCGAAAAACTCTACGCCAATGCGGAGCCGATCCTGCCACAAGTTCGCGAGTTGCCTCGCATCGCCGTGACCGCCGGTCTGCGCACAAAGGTGGGTGATGGCAATCTGAATTTGGGGCGATCACGACAGATGCCCGGCGTCTTCTGGAGCCTCAGCCATGCCGGTGCCGGTTACCTTCGCGCTCCGGTGGTCGCACCGGAACTGGCGCAGTTCGTGCTGACCGGAGAGCCAGGCGACTGGACAGGGATTTGCACCGGCGGCGCGTGAACGCTTACTTTGTCGCCAGCAGGTCTTTCAGCACATACAATGCCTCAAGCGCTTCCCTCGGCGTCATGTCGTCGACGCGCATGTCGAACAGTTTGGCCTCGACATCGCTGGACCGGTTCACCGGCGCAGGTGCCGGTCTGGCAGAGAAGAGAGGCAATTCGTCAACCAGTGTTGCAGCGCCAGAACCGCCCTCGCCCGACGATGGACCGGCTTCCAGCTTCTCCAGCACCTCTTTGGCGCGGGCGATCACGGCCTCCGGCAGGCCCGCCAGTCCGGCGACCTGAATGCCGTAGGATCGGTCAGCGCTGCCCTGTCCGACCTCGTGAAGGAAGACGACATCACCGTTCCATTCCTTCACCTTCATGGTCACGTTGGCAAGGCGGTCGAGTTTTGCCGAAAGCGCCGTCAACTCGTGATAGTGAGTAGCAAAAAGGGTGCGGCAGCGGTTGACCTCGTGCAGATTTTCAATGGCCGCCCATGCGATGGACAGCCCGTCGAATGTCGCGGTGCCGCGTCCGATTTCGTCCAGGATCACCAACGAGCGCGGCCCTGCCTGATTGAGGATCGCGGCGGTCTCCACCATCTCCACCATGAAGGTCGAACGCCCTCGTGCAAGATCATCCGCAGCGCCAACGCGGGAGAACAGTCGGTCGACCACGCCGATATGGGCGGCGCCCGCAGGCACGAAAGCACCCATTTGCGCGAGGATCGCTATCAGTGCGTTCTGGCGCAGGAAGGTGGATTTGCCACCCATGTTCGGACCGGTGAGCAGCCAGATCGCGCCGCCGGTCTTTTCGTCTCCGCCAATGCGGCAGTCATTGGCAACGAAAGGATTGGCGGCCTGCGCCCGCAGCGCCTGCTCCACCACGGGATGGCGCCCAGCGGCGATGTCGAAGGCCAGAGTGTTATCGAGGACAGGTCGCACATAGCCTTGCGACGTCGCGAGATGGGCATTGCTCGCCGCCACATCCAGCGCGGCGATGGCGTCTGCTACCGCCCGCAACTCATCTGTATGTCCCAGCACTAGATCGCGCAGCCGGTCGAAATGGGCCAGTTCGATCGTAAGCGCCTGCCCTGCCGCATTGGCGATTGCGGATTCCAGCTCGGCCAGTTCAGTCGTCGTGAAGCGCATGGCGTTCGCCATGGACTGGCGGTGGATGAAGCGCTCCTTGTCCGCCTGCAGCGGCTCGGCATTGGCGGTCGTCACCTCGATAAAATAGCCAAGCACGTTGTTGTGGCGGATCTTCAGGCTCTTTACGCCGGTGGCATGTGCGTATTGTCCCTGCAGCTGCGCGATGACCTGTCGGCTTTCGCGCGATAGCTGTCGCTGACGGTCCAGCTCTTCGTCGCGCCCGGTGCGGATACAGCCGCCATCGCGGGGCAAGCGTGGCAGTTCATCAGCAAGCGATGCGGCAAGTTCCACCTGCAAAGCACCTGGCGCGTTCTGGAGCGCGGCGAGATGACCCGAGAGATTGGCCGAGAGCGCCATGTCGTTGGCGGCGAGTTTTCCGCAAAGCTGGGTTGCCCGGTTCAGTGTTGCGGCGACCGCTCCGAGGTCGGTCGGGCCGCCACGGTTCAGCGCAAGGCGGGAGATCGCGCGGGGTAGGTCGGGCGTGCCCTTCATCAGGTCACGCAATTCGCCCGTCAGAAAATCAGCCTTCACCAGCACGGCAACATCGTCGAGACGACGGTCAAGCAGTGCGACATCGGTGGACGGTCCAGCCAATCGTGATGCCAGAAGCCGCGAACCGGCGCCCGTCACCGTGCGGTCTACGGCATGCAGCAGCGAACCATCGCGTTTACCGGAAAGCGTCTGCGTCAGTTCCAGATTGGCGCGGGTGGCAGCATCGATGAACAGCGTCGTCCCGCCACCCAGAGGCGCAGGCCGTCGCAGGGATGGTCGTTCCCCGATCTGC
>JBCCRF010000136.1:0-7558 GCA_039208305.1 Pseudomonadota bacterium | reverse complement strand
GTCATCCCGGGCCTGACCCGGGACCCAGCAGAAATCTCACGCGTAGCGTGACCACTTTTTCTATCCCCGCCCTCTCTACTTCCCCCATACTCACCCCACCTCGCGACAATGCCAACGGTGCGCACCGCCGGTTCCCTGTGAGAGGTGGGGTGAGTATGGGGGAAGTAGAGAGGGCGGGGATAGAAAAAGTGGTCACGCTACGCGTGAGATTTCTGCTGGGTCCCGGGTCAGGCCCGGGATGACAGGAGGATATGGAGCAATCGGCAAAGTCAATCTGCGTAAGGCAAACAAGCGCTGTGTTCGCGGTGCAACGCTGTTAACCCTTCGTTAAGGATGATCTTGGCTTCCGCTGCCGTGCCGTTAAGGTATGGATCACGCGGCCCACAGAACCCCGTTGATCACTTGCGTATATTGCTCGCCCTTCTGCTGACGCTCTCGCTCGCGGCCTGTCAGGTCACGCGGCCGGAGACGGCGGCGTCCGTGGCGGCCATCACGCCGCAGGAAGCGGTGGACGTGAACTCGGTGCAGGCCGGTGCGCTCGACCCCGTCAACGCTCTGATGACGCCGCATCTGAAAATCCTGTCGCTCTCCGGCGGTGGGGTGGACGGAGCCTGGTCAGCCGGAGTTCTGAACGGCTGGACGGAGCTTGGCACGCGGCCGAATTTCGACGTCGTGGCGGGGGTTTCCACCGGCGCGCTAGTGGCCGTGCTCGCCTTTCTGGGTTCCGATTACGACGCGTTGTTAAAGCGGCTCTACACCGATGTGCGTGAGGAAGATATCTTCCGCCGGCGTGGTGTGACCGGCCTGCTGGGCGACTCCATATTCGACAACAATCCGCTGAAGGCGATGATCGAGCGCACGGTCACCCCTGCGCTGGTGGAACAGGTGGCTGAAGAACACCGCAAGGGGCGCCGCCTCTACGTGGCAACGGTCAACCTCGATTCCAGCGAAACGGTGGTGTGGAATATGGGTGCGCTGGCAGCGGGCGAACGGAATGGCCGCGCCAACAAGGTTCAGACGTTCCAGAAGATCCTGCGGGCTTCTGCTGCGATCCCGGTGTTCTTCCCACCGGTTTACCTAAAGCCGAAGCGTGGCGTGCAACTGCGCCAGGCTCATGTGGATGGCGGCATCAAGACGCCGGTCATTCTCTCCGACTTTCTGTTTAAGCGCCCGGCGCGCAAGCGCGATCTCTACGTCATCGTCAATGGCCAGCTGGCGCTGGAAGACAGCAACGCACCGATCGAAGCCAACCTGAAATCTATCGCGGGCAAGACCGTCGCCTCCATGACCCGGGAGTTGATGCAGCAAACACTCTACCGCGGTTACGTGCGAGCGCAGAACACAGGGACCAATTTCCGCCTCACCGCCATTCCCGAAAGCGTGCCGCCGCCCGCTGATGCGCTGACCTTTGAGGAGGGCTATCTGAAGCGCGTCTACGAGCTAGGCCGTGTCTCGGTGAAGACGTCCGATTTCTGGTGGCGCATTCCGCCGACGGTGAAGACCTTCGACCGGGTATCCATGCGGTAGGTGGACGTTGCGACGGCTTGCCGTCGCCTCAGAAAACCGGGCTGGGTGCAGGGGGCGGCGAGAACCCTTCCCTTCGAATACGCCGGTCCAGCCGTTCAATCTCAAAATCGATATCCTGCACATCGAATTTCGCTTGCCGGATGTCGCGACGAAGGCGTCGCTTCTCGGTCGACACGAATTCGGATGTTCGCACGCCTGCGGCAAATTTCTTGTCAACCTCACGCATCGCGCCCTCCGCGCTAGAGATACGGCTGGTAAGGTTGCGTCGGCGTTGCAGCAGGGCATGCCGCTCCTTGCCCAGATTGTAACCGTCAAGAAACCCTGCCTGTTGGTCCGGCGCACAGATGTTGTTGTAAGCAGCACCCTTGTTGCCGACGACCAATCCATTTTCCGGCGTGCAATAGCGCCGGGCACCAAGTGCATGTCCGTCCCGCCAGCGGATCTGGTCCACCGGCTGGCCGGATTTGGAACAGGCCTTGATATGGTTTGAGACATAGCCGAGCGAGCGGCCCGCTGCACCGTCCCGCTCACCGATTACCGCCCAATCGGCGACCGCGCATTCTTCTTTCGAAAGCGTCTGGCAGGCCTGCAGACCGAGGATGGCCATAAGGCCGAAAAGGGCAACACTGGGTTTGAGCATGGACCACATTCCGGTTATCTCGCCCGCATGGTCTGGCGAAAGGTGATGAACAACCTCACCCGTGCCAAACCGCAAGCGCTGTTGTAAAGCGCACACCTCGTGATCTGTCGGAACGCTCCCCATGGCCGATGCCCGTGATACGTTGTTGTTGCCTTTCGAGCAGGGGCATCTGCCCGCACCGGGTGGAGACTGGCTTTTTCTCGAAGCACGAACCTTGCCGGGCGCAGCGCACACAGATGTGGTCTGCGAGCAGGGCCATCGCGGTTTTCATCTCGATCTGCAGCGAGCGGGTTACGACAGCGCGCCGCGACAGGACGGAACGGGTTTTGCGGGCAGTCTGGTTTTGGCAAACCGCAACCGCATCGCCAACGAACGCAATCTCGCGCGAGCATGGAACGCGGCGGCAGATGGCGGGCTGATCGTCTTTGCGGGCGATACGAAATCCAGCGTTAAGGCGCTGCGCAAATGGGCGGGCCAGCGTGCCGAGATCGCCGGCAGCATGTCGAAGCACCACGCGGTGGTGTTCTGGCTGGTGAAGCACGGCGACGACTGGCCGCTACCGGAGGGTTCAGCGGTGAAGCACGGCTACCACGTTGCACCCGGCATGTTCTCTGCGCGCGATATCGACAAGGGCTCTGCGCTGTTGGCCCAGCAGTTTCCAGGCAAGCTGCACGGGCGCATAGCGGATTTCGGGGCGGGCTGGGGCTATCTTTCCGCAAAGGCCATAGAGGCGGGGGCGACGGATATTTCGCTCTACGAAACAGACCATGACGCCCTTGAAGCGGCGAAAATCAACGTACCGGATGCGGCGGCTTACGATTGGTGCGACCTGACCCGCGAAGGGCCGAAAGGACCGTTTGACACGATCATTATGAACCCGCCCTTCCACACCGATCGCGCAGCAGAACCGGCGCTGGGGGCGGCTTTTATCGAGGCCGCGGCGAAGGCGCTGCCGCAAGGGGGACGCCTGCTGATGGTCGCCAACACCCGCCTGCCCTACGAGGCTGTCATCAGGCAGCACTTTCGCCGCTTCCAGCTGCTTGTGGAGCGGGACGGGTTCAAAGTGCTGGAGGCGGTGCGATAGAGGCGCATGATGGTGACAGTGGAAGACAAACCGGACACAGTTCGCATCAGTAACACGAGCGGTTGATCGAGGGGAGCCAATGACAAGCGAACACCATTGGGAAGTGTTGGCGTTGCGCTATGCCACCCGTGCCGACCGCACCCGCGCCGCTTCATTTCTGCTGGAGACGGACATCCACACGTCCCACCCGATCGATTATTTCGTCTGGGTGCTGCGCAACGAGGCTGGTCGGGTGATCGTGGTGGATACCGGCTATGACACGGCGGAGGCTCAGCGCCGCAATCGCCCCATCCTGCACGAGCCCACCGATATGCTGGCGGGGATCGGCGTGGATGTGGAGACGGTTGCCGATGTCATTATCACCCACATGCACTACGACCATGCGGGCTGTCTGACGAAATTTCCCAACGCCCGCTTTCACCTGCAGGAAGCGGAGATGGCCTATGCCACAGGCCCGTGCATGTGCCGTTCTGTGCTGCAGGATCCGTTCAGCGCCGAGCACGTCTGCGATATGGTGCGCCACGTCTATTCCGGACGTGTTGCCTTTGTCGATGGTGATGCGGAGATTGCGCCAGGGGTCACCGTCCACAAGGCAGGTGGTCATTCCCGGGGCCTGCAATGTGTGCGGGCGGAAACGGCCAATGGTCCGCTGGTGCTGGCGTCAGACGTTGCCCATTTCTACGAGAACTATCTGGAGCAAAAGCCCTTCCCCATCGTGGTGGACGTGGAGGATTCGCTGAAAGCGTTCACCATGATGGCGGGGCTGGTGGAGGATGATGCCCGCATCATCCCGGGCCATGATCCCCTCGTCTGCCAGCGCTTCCCGCTTCTCGGCGCCGGACCGGAGGTTTATCGGCTGGATTGAACGACTGTTCGAGCGGGTGTGAACAAAATCACACCTCGCGAGACCGTTACGGGCATGTCATCGGGAGCCTTCCCATCTATGGTGCGTCAGCAAATGAACAAACACGTCAGGGACGCCATTATGTTTCAGAAATCCAGCGCCGTCGCACTTGCCGCCGCCATGGCAGGCAGCCTCTTCAGTTTTGCCCCGGCGCATGCCGTATCCGACTATCAGCTGCGCACGGCAGGTGATCGCTCAGCACCCTGGTGCGCACAATATATTGCCGAAGACACCACATCGACCCGCTTCGGATCGAACAATCAGGTGCATTTCTTCACCTGCTTCAACACGAAATCGCAATGCGATGCATGGTTCTTTCAGGTCCAGTCCAAGTACCGCAACCACCGCCTTCGCCAACCGTGCTATCGTCGTTAGGGCTGGTCGGCCCTAACCTGTAAAGTGGCGTTGATGGGTTTCGCGCAAGACACTCTTTTGCACTTTACCCATCGCATTGCGCGGCAATTTATGGACGATGAAAATCGCCTTGGGCTGTTTGAAGCGGGCGAGTTTATTGGCCATTGCCGCGAGCAGTGCGTCGGCTGTCGTCTCTTCATCTGAAAGAACGACGGTTGCCAACAATCCCTCACCGAAATCCGGATGGGGCACACCGAACACGGCGGACTCCAGAACGCCGGGTTCATCGTCCAGCACCGCCTCCACTTCCTTGGGGTAGATATTGTAGCCGCCGGAGATCACCAGGTCCTTGGAGCGCCCAACGATCGTGACATAGCCGTCATCGTCCATCGTGCCGAGATCGCCGGTGATGAAGAAACCGTCGTCCCGGAATTCCTCCGCAGTCTTCTCGGGCATGTTCCAATAGCCCGAAAACACATTCGGCCCGCGCACTTCAATGCTTCCGATCTCATCGGTTGTGATGGGTGTTGCGTGTTCCGTATGCACGATGCGCACATCGGTGCCCGGCAGTGCCGGACCAACCGTGCCGATCTTGCGTTCGCCATCGAAAGGGTTCGACGTGTTCATATTGGTCTCGGTCATGCCGTAACGTTCCAGCACGCGCTTGCCCGTCACCGCCTCGAAGCGCTTATGGGTCTCCACCAGCATCGGCGCGGAACCGGATACAAACAAGCGCATATGGGAGGCGGCTTCTTTGGTGAAACGTTCGTCCGCAAGAAGCCGCGTGTAGAAAGTTGGAACACCCATCATAGACGTCGCTTTGGGAAGTGCTTCCAGCACGTCATCGGGGGAAAAGACCGGCAGAAAGACCATCGATCCGCCTGCCACCAGCGTGATGTTGGTGGCGACGAACAGACCGTGGGTGTGAAAGATGGGAAGCGCGTGCAGCAATCTATCGTCCGCCGTGAACTGCCAGAGTTCGGCCAGCACCTGTGCGTTCGACACCAGATTGGCGTGGGACAGCATGGCACCCTTGGAGCGACCGGTGGTGCCGGAGGTGTAGAGGATCGCTGCAAGATCGTCCGGCCCGCGCGGCACGTTGTCGAATGGGGTGCCGCTCGGAGATGATGCGGCGAAGAGCGAACCGGCCTCGTGGTCGCGGCCGTCATGCTCAGCGGCCCACACGCCCATGGTCAGGAGCTTGGCACCTGCCTTCTCCGCGATCGGGCGCATCTCAACCTCCCGCTCCGGAGCACACACAAACAGAGTGGGCGAAGCGTCAGTGATGAAATACTCGGTCTCCGTTGCCGTGTAGGCCGTATTGAGGGGCAAGAACACGCCCCCGGCGCGCACGGTACCGAGATAAAGCATGACCACCTCAATGCTCTTCTCCACCTGCACGGCAACACGGTCCCCCGGCTTCACGCCCTGCTCCACCAGCATGGCGGCGAAGCGGGCGGAAACGTCCAAGGCATTGGCGTAGCTGTACCAACGGTCCTTCGTCTTCCAAGCGCTGCCGGGCATGAAGGCGAGTTCCCGGCCTGGATCGCAGTCGCCCAGCAGGGCATCAAAAAGATGATTGCTCATTCACAGTCGCTGGATGAAGGGCCACACAACACCTTCCGCCCTAACAAAGCCCGTTGCGCACCGCCAGTGAACGGGGAAAGATCGTGATTCAATTGAGCGGACGGGAGGACGTGGCGATGGACAAACGCGCAGGCGTCGTGGGCATCGGCAATATGGGGTCTGGGTTGGCGAAGAACCTGATCGCCAACGGATTCACAGTCACCGGGATTGACCTGAAAGCGGATCGTATGGCGGCCTTCAAGGCGATGGGAGGCGTTGCGGCGGAAAGCCCCGCCGAGGTGAGCGCGAATGCCGATGCCGTCTTCGTCATGGTGATGACGGGGGACGAGGCAAAGGAGGTCATCTTCGCAGAGGACGGCCTGCTGTCCACGATGACCCAGGGCTCAGCTATCATCCTGACCGCAACGATCAAGCCTCATGAAGCGGTGGAGATCGCAGCGCGCATGGAAGGCTCCGGCGTCAGGCTGATCGATAGTCCAGTCTCCGGCGGTTACCCCGGTGCGCAGGCTGGGACATTGACGCTGATGGCCGCCGCGCCTGCCGAATGGCTGACTGAATTCGCCCCCTTCATGGAGGCCGTTTCCGCAACGATCCACCATGTCGGGACGCAAGCCGGTCAGGGGCAAACGATGAAAGCGGTGCTGCAATCGATCATCGGCTCGATGTTCTCCGCCACTTTCGAGGCGACCGTGTTGGCCGCAAAGGCGGGGCTGACCGGACAGGCCGTGCTGGACGTCGTACAGTCCTCAAGCGCGGGCAACACAATCACGAAGACGTCGCTTGAGAACATTATCGACCGCAAGTTCCACGACACCGGCAGCCATATCGATACGATGCACAAGGACCTGACGATCTCCATGGATTTGGGCGAGCAGCTGCTCGTGCCGCTGCACACGGCATCCGCCGCCATGCAGATTTTTCATGCTGGTAAAGCCGCCCACCCCACCGGCGACAATTGGGCGAGCACGCTGGTGCTGGAAAAGATCTGTGGCGCAAAGCTGGAACGCTGAACAGATATGAAACTGGGCGTCATCACCGATGGCATCAGCCGCGACCTCACCCACGCAGTGGACGTGATGGATGAGTTCGACCTCGACTATGCCGAACTGCAATTCGTCCGCGACAAGGAGGTCGGCGATCACACGGCTGCGGAGATCGCCGAGATCGACACGCTGCTGCGCGATCGGGGCAAGCCGGTTTCCTGCCTGTCACGCCACATCTTCGCGGGGCTGACAGTAGCGAACGCGCCGGGCGACGGGGCACACACCAAGCACATGGACGCGCTGAAGCGGGTTATCGACATGGCCCACGTCCTCGGCTCGCCGCTGGTGCGGATCATGACCAACAAGAAGGAGCAGATTCTTTTTGGCCACAACGGCGCGGAGAAATGGAACGTCGCCCATGGTGCGTGGGGCAAAACGCTGGAACTGATCGCACCTACCGTGGATGTTGCGCGCGATGC